>JBDOMX010001004.1:0-8851 GCA_039831615.1 Planctomycetaceae bacterium | reverse complement strand
GGTGGCTGTTGTGCAAGTAATTCTTCCGTGATCTCAAGCGACATGCAAAATGTTGTCGCCGATTCGTTCTACCAGGGCCAGGTCACTTTTACCTGTTTTTCCAAACAACCCGTGAACGCTTACCGGACTACCATCTGTGGCGATTTACTCCGTTCGCCACAATGACGTACAACGACACATTTACCGGTTATATCCAGGCAATCGATGCATCGGCTTTTGGATATGACCCGCCGCTGACGCCGGTCGGCATCGACATCAACCGCAGCGATCTGTTGCAGTACTATGCAGAAATCAACCTCGGGGAAGTTGGCGACGGAAATCTCAAATATCGCTACGGTCGACAGTTTCTAAAGTACGGATCTCAGCATCTTTTGTCACCGCTGGGCTGGTCAAATACGTTTCGCAATTTCGAAGGCCATAAACTGCTCTGGACGTCCGGGGACTGGGCCGTTGATGCGTTTTCAATGGGAAGTGTCAATGCTGCCGCCGGCGGATCCGGTTTCAGTCCCACGGCGTTTGACAATGTCGATACCGATCGGCGCGTGCACGGCGCGTATGCGACCTACAGTGGCGTGGCAAACAACACGATGGATCTGTACTGGCTGTGGAGTGACGAAAACAACCGGGCCGTGAACCGTCAGGACGGTGAGCGCCATACTTTCGGGGCGCGATTTGCGGGAAAGAAGGCTGTCAAGCAACGCAGCAACGTTGTTGGCGCATGGGACTGGGATGTTGAAGGCGCATTTCAGACAGGGAAAGACAGTTTCACCGCCGTTGCACCTGGCGGACTCAATCAGGATGTGTTGGCCGGATTCTTTTCGGCAGTCGGTGGTTACACATTCAGCGACACACCGTGGACGCCATCGATTGGCGGCATCTTCTACTGGGGTTCCGGAGACGACAATCCGGCCGACGGACAAAACAATACGATTTACACGCTGTACCCTCTGGGACATGCCTACTGGGGACTGATCGACAACTTCTCAGGGCAGAACCTGGTCGACTATGGAATGAAGGCGACCGTCAAGCCACATGAGAAACTGACTTTGCTGGCAGCACTGCACTGGTTCGATCGAGCGACTGCAAATGATGCGGTTTACAACATCGTCGGGGCGCCCTTTGCGGCCGGGACTGCCGGAACCGACGTTGGCAACGAAGTCGATCTTGTGGCCACCGTCAAAGCCAGTGAGACGCTGTCAGTCCAGGCCGGCTACTTCTGGTTCTGGTACGGCACCGCGATTGGCAACAGCGCTCAGGCGCGACCTGATGCCAGTCAGTTCTACATTCAAACCAGTCTGACGTTTTGATGACTACATGATGCGCGCGACACGAACGGCGGAGGCTTTGTAGGCAGGTTGACCTGAATAAGGATCAAACGCCGGAAATGTCAGGCGATTGACTGCTTCATAGTGCATCGCCATAAACACCTGACCGCGCTGCACCGCATGTGTCAGGAACGCTCGGGCCTGGGCCCGGCCTCGTTGAGAAATAACTTCCACCATGCTTTCCATCGTGACGCCCAGCGACTTCGCGTCGTCCGGGTTGATCTCCACGAATGCGTCCTGGGGGTAGAGTTTTCTGAGGACCGCTGACTGACGCGTCCGCGTTTCGGTATGCCATTGCGATGCGGTGCCTCGGCCGGTCAGCAGTAACAACGGATACTGCTCATTCGTCCGTTCGGGCAACGGACGTGGTTCTTCGAACAGGAATTGAGCGCGACCGTCCGCATGGTAGAATCTTCCGTCCTCAAACAGTCGACGCTCCTGCCGCACATCGTCGGTTCCAGCAGGCAGCGGCCATTGGATCCCGCCCGCTTCATCGATGTGTTGATAGTCTTCGATGCCGTTGATGTCGCACGGTTGATCAGTCGTACATTGTTTGAGGATTTCGAAAACAGCGGCCGGCGACTTCCAGTCGGCAAACATTTTCCCGCAGCTCCAATGGTGGGCAATCAGTCGGAAGATGTTGAAGTCAGACAGTGCCTGTCCAGGCGATTTGCGGACCTTCCGGAGCACTCCTAACCTCCGTTCGGAGTTGATGAACGTGCCGTTTTTTTTCGGTCCATCCGGCCGCGGGAAGCAGCAGGTCAGCCATCTGAGCTGTTTCGGTCGTCGAGTACATATCCTGCACGACGAGGAAGTCGAGGCGGTCAAGGATGTCACGGCACTGCGACTGGTTGATCCACGAATGGGCCGGATTGGTACACAGCACCCACAGGCCACGGATCCTGCCTCGCAAAACACCCTCGAGGATCTGGTGGTAAGGCCAGCTGTTCACAGACGGAATTAAGGCGGGATCGATGTTCAGGATCCCTGCAATCTTGCGGCGATGATCCTCGTTCGTGAAGTCATGTCCACCCAACAGTCCCGTCGTGTTACTAAACAGACGCGACCCCATTGCATTGCACTGTCCGGTGATGCTGTTGGCTCCCGTCCCGGGACGGCCGATGTTGCCCGTCATCAATGCCAGATTGATCATCGCCTGAGCGGTCCGCACTCCCTGATGGCTCTGATTCACGCCCATCGTCCACCAGAATGACACATTTCGGCCGCGGTGAATCGTTTCCGCGAGGCGATTCAACTGGTCGGTCGACAGACCCGTTTCTGATGCGACGCGATCATCACTGAAGTCCGCAACGAATTCAGTGAACGCCTTAAAATTCTCGGTGGATGCATCGATGAACGAGTGGTCTATCCAGTCGTTCTCGATCAGAATGCGTGCCACACCATAGAACAACGTCTGATCTGATTTGGGACTCAGCGGCAGGTGCTGCGTCGCGTTCATCGCGGTCTCCGTCATCCGCGGGTCGATCACGATGATCTCCGGCGCATGCGGGTTTCTCATGACCCGTTCCCACATGATGGGATGAGCGATGCAGAGATTGCTGCCAACCAGCACAATCACGTCGGACTCTTCGAAGTCCGCGTAGGTGTACGGTGGAGCGTCAAATCCAAATGACTGCTTATACGCCACGACAGATGTGGCCATGCACTGGCGCGTGTTTCCGTCACCGTGCCGCATTCCCATCCCAAATTTGGCGAGTGCTCCGAGAAACGCCATTTCTTCGGTCGCCATCTGACCGGTGCTGATGAACGCTACGGAGTCTGTGCCGGATTCCTGCTGGATCGTCCTGAAGCGTTGAACGAATTCCGTCATCGCCACATCCCAGTCGACCGGTCTGAGACGTCCGTGTTCGTCACGCAGGAGAGGCGTGGTCGCCCGCTCGGGAGAATCCAGAACCGTCAGTGATTCCCAGCCTTTCGGACACGCCATCCCGCGGTTCACCGGGTACTCCGTGCTCGGTGTGAGATTGACGGCTTCGCCATCTCTCAGGTGAATCCTGAGTCCGCAGCCTGTGGAGCAATAGCCACAGACCATATTCGTCGTCGCATCGGGTTTCGATTTCTGAGGAACCTGTCCGAGTCCGAAGTCACCCGGTTCCCGCAACAGTTCGCGGGTCAACGGACCCGTTCGTTGATGCATGATTTCAGCAAGAGGCATGAATGGTTTCTCGACGTGGGGCGATCCGGAAGTTCGCAGGTCAGTTACCGTCGGCAATGACGGAGAATAAGCGACTGATGGCCAGGTCTTTGGCTGTAGACCTGGAGCCGTCGGCGCGAGGTTACAATCGGCCCGGCATTCGCGGCGCCGCGCACGCAGCAAAAAACTGGTAGCGTTCGATCAGCTCGCCGGCCAGACACGCCACGAACAACATCCCAACAACAACCACGATGAACAGATCACGGGCTGCTTCGGCCGAAAGTTCGTTGAGCAGAAACAGAGGCATGACGATTCCACCAAGCAAACCGCAGGCGAAACGAGCGAAGGTCGATCCGGACAGTCGACCGGCCAATAACTGCGCCGAGCGTTTCAGCGGTGAGTGGCGACGGGAAAACAAATGCCGCAGAAGGGCTGCTTCAAGGATGAGCTTGGTCAGCGCAGCCAGGAGGAGAGCTCGTACTAGTGGCGGTCCCGCCTGTTGCGACAGCAGTTGAGCCGACGGCGAATCGACGAAGATTCCGAACAGCAAAATCGACATCCACGTCGAGGCAATTCCGAGTACCGCCGACGTGAGTGCAAACCGTAAAAGTGTCGTCGTAAATCCCCATAATTCCCGTCCGGTGACGACGTAAATCATGACCGAACAGAAAACTCCGAGAACGCCGGTCACCGCGACACTCCAGCCGGCAATGCGGGTGACGGGACCGTCGGGAACCAGCCAGCACACGGCGGCGTAAAGGCTTGCGGTGCCGGCAAAGGCTCCAAAGGCGACAATCTCACGGCTCAACCAGGAATGCCGCAATCCGATGACGGCTCGAAACGCGTACTGGGGTCGACCGAGATGCAGCGTACTGGCGGCCAGGGCCAGCAATCCAAAGCCCAGGGCGCAGGTGGCATGCAGGCGCTGAAACGGTGCCAGCAACACTGCATCAAGTGATGTTTCCAGCAGCAGTCCAACCACAAAGGCGCCAACCGACAGCTGTGTCAGCACCAGCATGATGATCAGCGGCCAGTGGGGATGCTGCGGATTGACGGAATAGTAGTCGGCTGGCAGCGTGTTCCTGGGGAAAACGCGTTTTGTCCTGTACTGCGTGGTTGGCAGTGTGAGTTGAGGATCCGGAGCGGCCGGCAGAAAATGGTCCGTCTCCGCGTCTTCCATGATCTGCTGCCGACTGATCACGTTGATGGCGATGGCTTCGTGGGGACAGGCCTGCACGCAGGCCGGAGCTTCATCAACCCGCAGTCGATCGGCGCACATATCGCATTTGCGGACGATGCCTTTCTCTGCGTTATATTTGGGGACGTCGTAGGGACAGGCGAGCGTGCAGTACTGGCATCCGAAACACTGGTCATCCAGGTGTCTGACGATTCCAGTCACTGGATCTTTCTCGTAGGCGTCGACGGGGCAGGCAGTGGCACAAGCCGGTTCCAGACAGTGGTGGCAGGCGGTGGTCACATGCTGCATGACTGGCAGGGATACTGAACCACCAATGAGCAGTCCGACATCGCGCCATGTCTCATTTTCGTCGAGCCCGTTCAGCGAATGGCAGGCCGTGACACACGCTTTACAGCCCGAACACGAATCGAGATCAACTTCGAACGCATATTGCTCTCCTTCCTTCGGCGATTCGGAGGGCAACAGTTTCGAGTAGTGTCGGAACTGATCCGGCAGACCGCTGTCATGTGCCTGCGAGAACCGGTCGACGGCTGTCAGCGTCTGCTGTTCGTCAAGGAGTTGCTCAAGAATCGGCAGAGCGACCACTGGTTCGCGTGGCACAGGACTGTTGATGGGGATGGTTTGAGACTGGGACACGGCTCGACGATGCAGACGGGAGTGGGAGACTTAGTTGTCGGAAGCAGCGACCACAAGGCCGTCCGCACCGACGCTAACTGAGATTGACCAGTTCGCCGGCAGCCGGCACCTCGGTCGTACATGATGTCGCCAGTTTGCAGCCGATCTCCGTTGCCAGCAGTTGGTCGAGCACTTCAGTCGGCGGCAGATTCAGGGACACACTTCCGTTTTCCACTTTCACTGGAAATGTGCGGATGCTGTATTCTTCATCCTGCAGCGACTTCCCTGTTTCCAGCGAGAACGTTTTCTTGTGGAGGGGACAGGCGACCTTGGGTGTCCCTTTTGCATCGCCGATCATCCCACGCGACAGCACAAACGCTTTACGATGAGGACACATGTTTTGGGTGGCGTACCATTCGCCACGGGTCGAGAAGTTGAACACGGCGATTTGTGTCCTGCCATACTTGATCGTTGAACCACCATCGATCGGAAAATCATCGGCCGTACCAACCGGCACCCATCGGGTGGCGTCGAGGTCGGCTGCATGCGTCAATTCGATTTCATCGCGACGTTGTTCGAGTGCCTGAAACTGTCCGAGGGACACGAGTTCACCAGGCCAGTTGCCGGGCCGCGTTTGCCCGCGTTCGGATACGATTTCGATCGTCGGTTCTGTGTCGTCTGTATTCACGAACTGCCGGAACCACTTGCGGAGCTCCGGGTTCTCAACAGTCGTTTTCCATTCACACTGATACGTATCGACCAGATGCTGCATCATCTGGTCGAGTTCATCCGCGATGCCCAGTCGATCTTCAACGACGACCTCACGAATGTGACCGATGCCGCCTTCAAGTTTTTCACACCATGCTGCGGTTCGGGTCAGCTTGTCGGCCGACATGATGTAGTAGATAAAAAATCGGTCGATGAATTGGATCGCCGTTTCCGAATCGACATCAGCAACGAGCAGGTCCGCGTGCCGCGGAGTCGCTCCCCCATTGCCGCAGACATAAATGTTGTATCCATTTTCGGTGGCGATCAGACCAACATCTTTGCATTGTGCTTCTGCACATTCTCGCGTACAGCCACTGACAGCCATTTTGACTTTGTGGGGGGCACGGATTCCCTTGTATCGGTTCTCCAGTCGGATTGCGAAACCGACAGCATCCTGGACTCCGTAGCGGCACCACGTGGTCCCGACACAGCTTTTCACGGTCCGCAGCGCTTTGCCGTACGCGTGACCACTCTCGAAACCCGCGGCGATCAGTTCTTCCCAGATTGCAGGCAGATCCTGAACCTCGGCGCCAAACAGGTCGACGCGCTGACCTCCGGTAATCTTCGTGTACAGACCAAACTTCTGAGCGACCTCACCGAGAACGATCAGCTTTTCGGGAGTGATTTCACCACCGGGAACACGAGGAATAACGGAATACGTTCCGTTCCTTTGTGTGTTCGCCAGAAAGCGATCATTGCTGTCCTGCAGAGTCTGATGTTCCGGCTGCAGGATGTAGTCATTCCAAAGACCGGCCAGTATGGAGGCCACCGCCGGTTTGCAGACTTCACACCCCTGTCCGCCGGTCCCGCATTCGGCGATCACAGCTGCGAACGACTGCAGTCCCCTGGCTTTCAGGATCGCATACAGTTCCGTTCGCGAATACTGAAAGTGTTCGCACAGATGGTTGCGAAATTCCCTGCCGGCCGCTTTCATTTCGGCCTCAAACAAATCCGTCACGAGTGGCATGCAGCCGCCGCAGCCGCTGCCGGCTTGTGTGCACCGCTTGACATCAGCCGGCGATTCCAGAGTCTCATCGCGGATGGCTTCGCAGATTTCTCCTTTCGTGACATTGTTGCATGAGCAGATCTGCGAGGAGTCCGGCAGGGCATCAAGGCCCCCGAGCGCAGCGGCCGCTCCACCGGAAACACCCACGATCAGGTCATGAGGCTCACAGGGCAGATCATGACCCGAACTCGCCATGACACTGAGCGTTCCGTAATCCGCAGCATCACCAATCAGGATGCCACCGATCAGCTTCTTTCCGTCTTTCGTGAACAGCAGCTTTTTGTAGACACCTTTAAACGGGTCTTCAAAGCTAAGATGATTGGATTCATCGTCGCTGATTTCGTAATCACCGAAGCTGGCGAC
The DNA here is from genome assembly GCA_039831615.1 of Planctomycetaceae bacterium. Lineage (GTDB taxonomy): Bacteria > Planctomycetota > Planctomycetia > Planctomycetales > Planctomycetaceae > S139-18. The sequence continues at coordinate 1,421 of JBDOMX010001004.1, read as the reverse complement.
ATCGACGCCCATCAGTTTGAGTTTCGTGGACAGATCCGTGCCATGGAATTCGCGGTCATCACCGCACAGATTGGCAGCGACGATTTCGGCCATCTCCCATCCAGGGGCGATGAGTCCGTAGACCATCCCTCCATGCAGAGCACATTCGCCAATCGCGAAAATGTCCGGGTCGCTGGTTTGCAAACGATCGTTGACGGCAATTCCGCCTCGTTCCCCCAGGACCAGTTCAGCGTCCCTGGCAAGGTCGTCCCGTGGCCGAATTCCGGCCGAGACGATAATCATCTCGCAGTCGAGCGACTCGCCGTCGTTGAATTCGATCGACTCGACTCCCGAATCACCGTGAACTTCTTTTGTAGCCTTGTTGAGATGCACCTGAACACCCAGTTCTTCGATCCTGTTGACGAGGATCTTCGAGCCGGTGTCATCGATTTGGCGAGGCATCAGCCGCGGTGCAAATTCGATCACGTGCGTTTCGAGTTCAAGGTCATAAGCTGCTTTGGCCGCTTCAAGACCCAGCAGGCCGCCTCCAATGACGGCGCATGTTGTTGCTCGTTTTGAATATTCAATGATATGTTCGAGGTCTTCAATGGTTCGATAGACGAACACACCCTGTTGATTGATCCCGGGAATCGGGGGGACAAATGGGTAAGAGCCGGTCGCCAGGATAAGTTTGTCCCAGGCAATTTCGACACCCTTTGAAGAACGGACGATTTTTGCGTCCCGATCAATCTCAGTGGCTCGGTCGCCAATGTGCAGTTCAATGCCGACCTGCTCGTACCATTCCATGCGAGCCAGCATCAGTTTTTCTGCATCGCGATGTGCGAAAAACGTCGTGAGTCCGACTCGGTCATAGGCTGCTCGCGGTTCTTCACAGAACGTTACGATGCGGTAGTGGCGCGTTTCGTCGAATGCGGTCAGCTGTTCGCAAAATCGCAACCCGACCATTCCGTTGCCGATCACGACGACTGTTTGTTTTGTTGAGCGGATCATTGCACTGGCCTGTTTGCCACGGTGAAACAACGCCATCGCCTGCCGGCCTGGCGTGGAATGAATGGCTTACGCGTTGGCAAGCTCTGGTGACGGCTGGGGACGCTGCATGGCGGCCTCGATGGCCGAACGAGCATCGGTTTCAGCCGCCGGGCTGAAGTTCACTGCGAAGGTGAGGAATGAGCAGCCCGTCACAAGTGCTCCCAGGATGAAAAACGCTGTGGGCCATGCAATGATCTCCGTTTTGAACAGGAAACCGGCCGCCACCGCACCAGCATTTCCACCCGCCCCAACGATTCCTGATACTGATCCCAATGCGCATTTGTTGATGAAAGGGACGACCGCGTAGGTCGCCCCTTCACTCATCTGCACGAACAGGCTGAAAATAATCAGTGTGGGGATCGCCAGGGACAGAACAGTCGTCTGCGAGAACA
>JBDOMX010000931.1:0-2081 GCA_039831615.1 Planctomycetaceae bacterium | reverse complement strand
CCGAACCGCGTCCATTTCCCTCGTCGGCTGTTCCGCGGCACAAGTTGTTTGGCGACGCTGGCACGTTCCGGTAGACAGGCCGCAAGTCACTCATCTTCCATTTCGGTCCAGTCGACCAGCTCGATAGATCGCACGATTTGCTGAAACTGATTGCGGGCGCTGGTTTTGATGCCTTTGCCGCCGCGCGAAGTGACGCCGTACTTCATTTGCCCGAAGCTGAGCGGTTTGTCATTCGAATTGACGACCCGCAGGCAGTCGCTGGGCCGTGACAACTGCACGGCGCCCAGGACTTGGTCGCCATCCACCAGGCGGATCCCCCGAACGCCGATACCCGGATTGCTGAGCACCGGGACATCATTGATTTTGAAATGCAGGATACGAGCGTTTTGGGTGGCAATGAACATGGTGGTGCCGTTGTCGACAAGTTCGACAAAGACCACGCGGTCGCCCTTGCGCAAGCGACAGAATTTTCGTCCGGTTTTTGTCGACGGTTGACGGAAATTCGTAAACGCCACCCGCATCACCTGGCCATGAGCCGTGACAATCAACAGATAGGGGGCCGGTGTCGGTTGGCGGCGTGTTTTCTTGTCTGGGGGAGTGAAGCGGCTGTCCGTGGTGGTGGTATTGACCACCTGCACGCCGTCGCCCAGTCTCACGTGTTTCGACAGCGGGTCGCCGTAACCGGACGAAGCCGGGACCGAGTCCACAGGCAATGTATAGGCGGCGCCGTCGCTGGTGAATACGACAAATGCATCCAGTGTGCTGGCGGGGACAACCTGTTGAATCGCGTCGCCTTCGCGAACGCGCGTATTCCCGATCTTGGTCAGACGTCCGACCCGCTTCATCCAGCCTTCGCGGCTGACCACGACGTTTGTGTTCTCACGAACGATATAGGCCTGCGGGTCGAATTCCGTGATTTCGTCGGCGTTGCCGACCGCTGTTCGGCGTGGTTCCGGAAACTGTTGAGCGATCTCGTTGAGTTCTTTTTTGACGACATTCCATAGTCGCTTTTTTGACTTCAGCAGAGTGCGGATCTTTTTCGCTTCAGCGCGTTTCTCTTTCAACTCGTCTCGGATCCGTCCGATCTCGAGCTGTGAAATGCGATACAACTGCAGTTCGAGGATGGCGATCGTCTGCGGTTCGTCGAGTGGGAAACTCCGCATCAATTTACGAGCGGCGTCTTGCTTTCCATCGCTGCTGCGGATGATGCGCAAAGCCTTTTCGAGTCCGTCAAAGACGATCGCAAATCCTTCAAGAATATGAATCCGCTTCTCCAATTGCGCCAATTGGAATTCGAATCGTCGTGTGACGGTGATGAAGCGGAAGTCCAGAAATTCGCGGAGTAACTCGGTCAAGTTGAGGACGCGTGGTGTGACATCGCCATGCTCGTCCGGAGTCAGGCAGGTGAAGTTGAACGAAAAATTCTGTTCCAGATTCGTATGTCGGTACAGGTACGACATCACCGTTTCAGGATCGGTGTCCGGCTTGATTTCCAAGACGATCCGCAGGCCTTGTTTGTCGTCGGTTTCGTCGTTGACATCCAGCAGTTGTGGAATTTTGCGACTGGCCACCAATTCGCCAATGTCGGACATCAGGGAACCGGTCGAGACGGTGTAAGGGACCGAGTGCACGATCAGCCTGTGGGGGACCGAGCGGCGTCTTTCCCTGTCGAACTTCCACTCACCACGCACTTTGACTGTACCTCGGCCGGTTTCGTAGGCCTGACGCAGTTCCTTGCGGTTGGTCACGATGCGGCCACCCAGTGGAAAGTCCGGTCCTTTGATGTACTTCATGACCTGTGCCACGGTGGCTTGTGGATGGTCGATCAGATACACGCAGGCACGGACAGCCTCGCCCAGATTGTGCGGCGGAATGCTGGTGGCCATGCCCACGGCGATGCCCTGCGTCCCATTGACCAGCAGATTCGGGAATCGGGCTGGCAGGACACAAGGTTCGTGATTGGTCGCGTCGTAATTGGGCCGCATATCCACGGTTTGAAACCGGAGTTCATTCATCAACTGTTCGGCTACCGCGGTCAGACGAGCCTCGGTGTATCGCGACGCGGCGGCTTTGAGGCCCAT
>JBDOMX010000827.1:0-2082 GCA_039831615.1 Planctomycetaceae bacterium | reverse complement strand
TTGAAGAGTGCCTGTCCGAGCTTGCGGTCCGGGCCTCCCAGGCGCTCGAGTGCCGCGACTTCGCCCGTGCCGACTTCGCTGTTTGGATCTTCGCGACTCGAGCACTGACGCTCACCGAATCAGAAAACAGTTCCTCGGTGCTGCGTGCATCCGCCAGCCAGTCACCGCTGGTCGTTGAACGATCCTGGGCAGCGCGAATCACGAGTTCCAGTTGTGGTCCGGCACCTTCCGAATCCGGTGACGGTTCCGTCATTCGCGGTTCGCTGAACAATTCATAGATGTCCGATTCGCTGTCGCTGACGCAGATGCACTGAGTGTTCGGGCACGCGGCTGCGACGTCCCGAGCGGCTCGTTGGCCTTCGATCCAGCGGATGCTTTCCTTCTGTTCAATCGGCGTTTCTCTTCGTTTCTTAGCCTTTTCCGCTTTCGTCAGCGACTTCTCGATGTTCTCTCGCGCCCACGTTTTCTGCCACACGGTTCCCAGCGGAACGCCGCCGATTGTGAATGCCATGAGCGGATGATGGAAGGCTCCGCAGCGCGATTCACAGTCCATCGGTCCGGCTCCGCGAACCCGACGTGATGGTCGTGTCAGATCGAGTTCGGTGGTGTCCTGCACAAGCAACGCAATCTCGCACTGAGCGATGCGTTCGATCGTTGCGGCAACATGAGATTCACGAATCTTCTCGGGCGAGATTTTGTCGTTGTCGAAGAAGCGATAATCGCCCTCCATCTCGGCGCGACCGTCAGTGGCTGCCGGAATGCTGAGGTTTGGCTGAGCACCAAGTTCTTCAGTGATGGTGAGCAGTCTCCGGTTCAGGGGTTCGTCTCCCAGATCAGTCCCCTGGACTTCATCACGTAATTGAACAGTCACGGTTCACTCCACGAACGAGCGGCCCAACCCAGCGACGTCAAGTGTCAGTGCGTCTGGTCGAATGTCAGCATGCCTCGTCTTGGCAGCTCGACAATGATTCGCGTGACCGCCCCGGAAGTCGATGAAAACACGGGATCAAAACCGACACGCAAATCCCTTGCCAGGAACCCTGGCGGAATTGCGGCAGTTTCTGCCACACACGAGAAGTGTGGTACGATGAGCCCTGCGGGCAGGTCAAGCTGGACGGTGAATGAGGAGCACATGGTGAGGCGTCTTTCGATCTCCCTTTCAATCATCGTGGCATCGGTTGTCTGCCCTGGCACCCGCTCGCTTGGTGGGCAGGAAGTCAACAAGAGCGTAGTGTTGGGGAAGGAATTCGCCTCAACTGTTCGTGTTGACGCACATGAGGTCACTGTTGAGGGCGTGCTGTTCCTTCCGGAGAAGATCGCACAAGCTCACGGAGTGATCACGTTCGTTAACTGGGGTCTTGGTCTTCACCTGTACGAATATGCGGAATGGAGAGAACTCGCTCAGCGCATGCAAGCGGTCCTCCTGCTCGTGGCCATTCGCTCGGAAAGGCCCGGTGGCGCCCAACAGACGGTGCGCAACGCGACCGCGGGTGGCGGCGAGGGCGTGTTGTTGCTCCTGGAAAGTCTTGCCGAACAATCCGGACGTCCTGAACTGGGGAGCGCGAAACTCCTGCTCTGGGGGCATTCAGCTGCCGGTAGTTTCGGTCTGACATTCGCGGCGCTACACCCGCAGCGGACGATCGCTTTTGTTCGGTACCACTCTCACCTGAGGAACTTGCCTGTTGATGTCGAGTCGGCGGCGAAAGTCCCTGGACTCCTTCTCGCAGGAGAGGCCGACCAGACAGCGGGAGTCGAAGACAGTAAGACTCTCTGGCAAAGAGGGCGATTGCTCGCTGCGCCGTGGACGTTTGGTATCGAGCCGGGGATTTCACATGGTTCCCGAGAAGGGCTTAAGCAGGCCAACACTGTTACGAAACCGTGGGTGACCGCTGTGTACAAACAGCGAATCGTGAGCGGAGATGGAGAGTTGCGTTCAGTCAGCGAGCGTTCCGCGTGGTTGGAGTGCCGCGTTCCGCCGTGTTCCGGAAGCGCTGACCGGGCTGCTGCCGATGGCGGGTCTGTTGATGCTGGGGACTGTGGCCATGCGGCTGTCGCAGTACGGCTGGCATCATCACGGAGACG
>JBDOMX010000086.1:0-8866 GCA_039831615.1 Planctomycetaceae bacterium | reverse complement strand
AGACCAAAGATCACAACTCATTTCAAAAGGGACGCCACCCATGGTTCACAGTACCAAGACTTTGTCCACAGACGCAACTTCGAGCGGCGACATTCAGACTGCTCAGGGAGCTTCGGACGTTCTCACCACCTGCTGAACAGGCACGGCGCCCCGGGCATCAGGCAGCTCTTGCGTGGAAATCGGAATGCCATCGGCGTCGTTTCCTAAAACCGGTTATGATTCGGGTCTAGCGGTCATGATGTGGTCATCCCTGCTTTTTGGCTGGAACTCTCATGCCATTTGCGCGCGTCAACAACATTCGTCAGGGCAATCTGGCCGTCTTTTGAGAGGTACGCCGGATCAGATTGCAACGCCGCCATTCTCCCGCAAGAATCCCGGCCTGAGCAGATTCCTGGCAAAGCCCCACGACAGAGCGGCGGTGATTCTGTGGACAAAGCAGCACTTTTTCAAATGACCTGCGAATTGATTGGCGGGCTGGGGCTCTTTCTTCTTGGCATGAAGAACATGTCAGATGGAATGCAGGCGGTCGCCGGCAGCAGCCTTCGCAGGATGATTAGTGCCGTCACTAACAATCGCATCCTGGCCATGAGCGTGGGAGTTGCGGTGACGTGTGTCGTGCAGTCCAGCTCAATCACCACGGTGATGGTCGTGGGCTTTGTCAACAGTGGATTGATGCAACTGTCACAGGCCGTTGGTGTGATCATGGGCGCCAACATTGGCACAACGATCACCGGCTGGATCCTCGTTCTGAAAATCGGCAAGTACGGATTGCCAATCCTTGGTGCTTCAGCGTTTGTTCATCTGTTCGCGAAAAGCGATCGCTGGCGCTACTGGGCGATGGCGCTGATGGGTGTCGGGATGGTGTTCTTCGGTCTGGAACTGATGAAAGACGCCTGCGGCATCATCAGGGAAATGCCGGACTTCAAAAACTGGTTCCAGCGATTTCAGGCGGACAGCTACTTCGGTGTGCTGCAGTGTGCTCTTGCCGGCTGTGTTCTGACAACGCTCGTGCAATCGTCGTCAGCAACTCTTGGAATCACGATTTCACTGGCGACCCAGGGAGTGATCTCTTACGAAACTGCCGCAGCGCTGGTACTCGGAGAAAACATTGGCACAACGATTACTGCCTTCCTCGCATCTCTGGGCGCCACCACAAATGCGCGCCGTGCCGCCTACTTCCATGTCATCTTCAATCTCATCGGCGTCTTCTGGATTACATTGATCTTCCAGTGGTACATTGAACTCATTCAAACGATCGTTCGAATTGATGTGAACGCGGTCGTCGGAATAGTTGGCAGTGAAACATACCCTAACCGCACAGCGGCAATTGCAGCGACGCACAGTGTGTTCAATATCGCGAATACAATTCTGTTCCTGCCGATCGCTCCGATGCTCGTGCGATTTTTAAACTGGATTGTTCCATCAAAAGACTTTAAAGAAAAACCTCGCCTCACCGACCTCGATATTCGGATGCTGGAAACACCGGTGCTGGCGATTGAGCAGTCCCGTCGCGAGATCGAGAAAATGGGAGTCGGGTGCAGCCGCATGCTCGAATGGCTGAGGGAATTGCGGCAACAGGACGATCCTGACAAGGCACTCGCCGATCGACTCAAACATCGAGAAAGGGTGCTGGACTCCATTCAGGACGAAGTCACTGAATTCGTAACGAATCTGCTGTCCGCGAACATACCGCATTCCGTGGCCGAGGAAGCGCGTGGTCAGTTACGCATGGCCGACGAATATGAATCAATCAGTGACTACATTGCTGATCTGGATAAATTCGACCGCAAACTGCGGCGAGACGGTCATCGCTTCAGCAGCGAGCAACGTGTTAATTTGAATGAACTCAATGACCAGCTCTCTGAATACGTTGGTTTGATTAACGAAGCGATGGTTCACGAGAATCGCAACGTGCTGACAAAAACTGAGACCGTGGCCAAACGGATTCGAGCTGCCGTCAAGCAGCTGCGACGAGGTCACCTCGCCGAGCTGTCGGTCGGTGAGACGCCACCCCTTGTCAGCGTGGCATTTCTGGCCACACTGAATGCATACTCGCGGGTGGTCGACCATTCGTACAACATTGCTGAAATCGTGTCGGGCGAGAAATAGTTGACTCTCTGGCACTCATGAGTATGGAGTGACCGATTGATGCATCCAGCACCCGATTTGAGATCAAACCCGATTGTTTTTGAACCTACGGTGTCTTAGCGCCATGCGGATCGTCGGTTATGCTGATCTCATATGGATCGACGCATCAACAGACGCGCCGACCCGCAACATGATCCTGGTCCTCGGGCCGTCGTGAACTGACGCGTGCCAGCGGCCTGCCGCTGCTGCGTAACGATGGCGTGCACCGGCACTCGTTCCTCCCGGCAGGACGTCCAAAGCGAGGACTCGGAGAGTGGCTGTTCACTGTCTCGGCCGATCTGATCGGCGAATCATCACGTAAGGATGTCCCCATGACTCCGGAAGTAGACTCGAAAAAGACCGAGGTCGTCACACTGGGCGGCGGCTGTTTTTGGTGTACGGAAGCAGTGTTCCTGCGACTGCGTGGTGTGAAGAAAGTGACTTCAGGTTACACCGGTGGATCCGTCTCAAATCCGACATACGAACAGATCTGCACAGGGCGGACCGGGCATGCAGAAGTGATCCGAGTCGAATTTGATCCGAGCATGATTTCGTTTGAACAGATTTTGGATGTGTTCTTCCATACACACGATCCGACGACACTCAATCGCCAGGGAGCCGACCGGGGCACTCAGTACCGCTCGGTCGTCTTCTTCAACAGCAAACAGCAAAAAGACAAAGCCACAGAGTTGATCCACAAGCTGGATGACTCCGAAGACTTTGACGAGCCCATCGTCACGACACTTGAAGAACTGAACGAATTCTATTCAGCGGAAGACTATCACCAGAACTACTACGATCTGAATCCGAATCAAGGCTATTGCCGGGCCGTCATCGATCCCAAGATGGCCAAATTTCAGAAGCGATACCGAAAATTGCTCAAGCCGGCAAAGGCAACGGACAAGAAGCAGTAGACACGGACCGGGCAGGCCTCCGCGCGATTACTGTCGGCGAAATGGAAGCGGACTAAATGTCAGTGGACTGCCAGCAAAGGGAAAGACGCGTGGAACAGCCATTCTTGGCACGTTTCCCGGGACCGGATTGAAGGCGCCGAGAAACTGACGAACGGAATCGTCCAGCTGAGCCGTCGGCAACAGCGTGGCTTGTGGTCGTGAGGTTGTGCCCCGCACCTCGACTTTGGCCCATTGTGTCGCTCCATTGACCAGCAGATTACTAAGAAGATTTCTGATCCGGGGTCGCGAACTGGCGGGCCGCGAATAAAAGTCGAGTAAGAGGTCACCTCCGAACCCCACGCTGCCTCGACCTCTCAATGCCATGGACTCACCGACCAGATCCACGCGATTGAACTGAAACTGTTCATTGCGGACATCAAATGCGAGCATCGCGTAGTCAAACGCTGTGCGACTACCGGGGTTGAGGCTCGTAAATGCTTTCAGCACTTCGAGCATCACGGGGAGCTCATAGAGCGCAGCCGGGCTGATTTCCAGCTGCCCGCTGCCCTTCATGTCTTTGGGCGAATCCCCTTCGCCTTTCAGAGCCAGCCAGCCCTTGATGTTCCCCTGCAACTGAGCGGCGCGGTCCATATTCTGACGTGCAAACGCCTGCAACGATGCGTTTTCCAGCTCCGCGAACATCAGGTAACCGTGGCCCGGCCGACTGTCGACGACAGCATCAACAAACAATGTGCCACCATAGGCCTGTGCTGTCATTCGTTGACTCCGATCGACTTTTGACAGCTGCCGGGATTCCAGCACTTCCTGAGTCCCCAGCACGAGCTTGGCGTCAGCAATGGAATAGGGGCCCTGAATTTGTGTCAACGGCATGTCGAGGACACGTGTCGATTCCATCCGGATCTCGCCCTCATTCTCAAGGTGCTTTCCGTCCCAGTGTCCGGCAGCCGTCAGGCTGCCAGTGACATCCTTAAGATCCAGGCCGGCGTTCAATGTGCAATCGTGCAGGTACATATTCATATTCCAGGCCGCCGTGACGTCGGAACTGCCAGCCTGCCCGCCTTTAAAATCCAGTTCCGATTCGTCTATTGAGACGCGTCCCTGTCGATGGAGACGAGTCAGGATCTCTCGCCACGAATCCGGCAGTGCTGCACGCAACTCATCATCCGGCGGCAGCCGTTCGGCGGTCAGGTGATCGAGGTGGACCTGCCACTGTCCGTCCGGGTGTGATTTCGTCCATCCGGTTGCCACGATTGGGGCATCCTTGTGACTGGCTTTGAAAGAATGGATGTCACAATAAGCAACTCCACCAAATCGAGGATCGTTGGGGTCGAAGCTGACTTTCACCTCTTCGACATCCATCTCATACGGAAACGGTCGTGGTCTGATTCGTGCGTTGAAAATACGAATTGGAGTTTCTGCCGGAAAGCGAACAATCGCGTGCTGGCCAGGAGCAGCTGTCCAGTGAATTTTGGCGGTCACGTCGCAATATCCGGCTGGATCAATCAGTTGCCACAGTTTCTGCTGGGACTCCGGCAAAGCATTGTAGAGATCTGAGTCCAGGGCGAGACCATGGGCGCCGACAGTTAATTCGAGGACGCCGGGACCAGCACCTGGCAGATTCGTGAAATGCCCTTCTCCAAAGATCTGAGCATCGCCATGAATCCCCGTCAGATTCCTGAAGTCCCATGTTGCACTTGGCCGGGGCTCATTGTTTCTTGCGTCGAATCGTACACGTCCACTCAGCTGGTTGACCTCGTACTGAAACGCGGAGAATCGAAGCGATGCCTTTGTGACGTCTCCTTCGATCCGTACATCGGTTTTCTTACCTTCTCCGGCTGGTCGATCGAACCACAGCCGAGCCGTCGTGATGCCGGTGAGGTTCAGAGATTCAACAACCTTCCGCGCCTTTGGTTCCAAAGCATCACGAAATCGCCGATCAAGTGGAAACTCGGCCACATCCAGCACAAAATGAGACTTCACGGAGGGCCCAGGATTTGTCCACGAACCCGTGGCTTTCCACGGCCTTCCCCCCGCAACGCCAACGGCGTCCCGCACATCGATGATAACCTGACCATTCGTCTCCTTCAGTGGCCTTTGAACAATGGTGGCCTGAATATTCGTCAGAGGATACTGAAATCGGTGATGCAACAGCCGACCTTCATTGACTTCTGCCGCCATGTTTTGCAGGACCCATTTGCCGTCCTGCCGTTGTCCTGCCTGACCACTTCCGGACACTCGAAAATCGGGTTGAAAACGATCAAACAGTCGTTGGAGTGACGGAGGGCACATGCTTTGCAGACGTGGGCCAACGTGAAGATTGTCCATTCTGAATGAAGCAATCGGTGGAGCGCCACCAGACATCGTGTTCATCGCAAATTGACCGCTGAGTTGCGCATCCTCATACTGTGAGTGATGAACTCGCAGATCGGCCCGTTCATTGTTGACGAATAATTCTGCGTTCACATCTGCCAGACGAATGGGCAGCCCGGGAACCGACAGCAGGCCGTCTTTAATGTCAACCAGCAACTGAAACATCGGAACTTCCTGATTCGGTTGTCGCCGGATGTCAAAGTCTACATTCAGTTGCCCCTGAAATCGGGGAGCGGTCGAGATGTCGTGCCCGATGAGCAGGGCCGGATCCGGATCCACCGAAACCGTTTGCCGTGGAGGCAATATCCTCTGCAGAGCATGATCCAGTCGCTGCAGTTCGTCTCGGACGCGCGGGCTGGTGTTCTGTGCCAGATCGACCAGTTTTTGGTCCGCGGTAATATCACGCAGTTTGCCGCCCAACGACCATGCACCAGAAGCCAGGTCGCAGCTTCCGGACAATCTCAGCGATCCCGCACCCGCCACCTCGACCGTTCCATCCAGGTCCAGACTGTGCGCTGATGCGGGCACGGCCTGAAAATGAGGACTCGTGAGCAACAGGCGAGCCGAGGGAATGTCTTCTCCATGCTTCAGATGGAGTTGAACACGCAGTTGACGAACGTCGATCTGCGGCAGGGAATTGCTGCTGGCAGCCGTCGATTTGAACTGGTAATCCTGCCAGTTCCATCGACCATCTTCCAGACGCACGACCAGTGCATCGGCTCCGTCAACCAAAACCGATTTGACGACAACACGCTGACCATCGAATAATGTTTGTGAATCGATCTCGACCGAGACTCGTCTGGCTCGCAGCAACGGCTGATCTGTGGCGCGATCGCGCACTTCGATGTCGCTCAACGTCAGCCGATGCAGGCCGTCGAGCCGAGTCTGACCGAGCACCAGCCTCAGTTCCGGCGCCCACTGGTCAAATCCACGTCGCAACTGTGTCTCGACCAGGTCGTGACGCTGATTCCAATAATGAACTCCCGCTCCGCCAGCGACAACCGTCGCTCCCAGACCGATCAGCAGCATCCATCTCATCACTGATTTGAACTTCATGCATCCGTGCCGAAGTTTTGTCGGGTTTTGCTGAATTCGAGTGGACCGATCGACAGAAAACTCATCCCGGTTTTCTGGCAGGCAACCACTGACATAAGCCAGCCGCAGCCAAAATGGCCAGCGGAAATTCAGCAGGCAAACGATATCGCAGGGACCCAACAAAGACCATATGAACCCCCAGAAACAGGAGAAATGGTCCGAGGACCACCAGCAATCCGACTGAATCCAGGAGCCGAGTGCGAATCCCGGCGAGGCATAATGCCACCATTAAAACCCCTGACGTTCCACATGCCGCCCAAAATACCCATTCTTTCGAAGTCGAGGCTGGAACAGGTTGCAGGAAGTTCAGAACCTTCCGCCCGGCCAAGACGACCGCTGCGCCCGGATTCTCGCGCACATACTCGAACGCCAATTGCTGGTAGTGCGCATTCATTTCGTATTCTGACATCGTTGCCATCACATTATCGTGATCGAAGAACTTCATGTTGCTGCTGCCGTCAGCCTGAGGATTCAGCCCGTCATATAACGATGGCCCGCTCCATAGTGACGTCACCACCCAGTGCCCCGTCACCCGATAATTGCGCACGATCCAGGGAAGCATCACAGCGCCAAATGAAATAGTCATCACCGCCGCCACAGTCCATCGCGCACCCCATGATCGTTTTTGGAACAGCAACACTCCTGCAACGGCCACGACAATCCACGGAATGAACCCGGGTCTCACCAGAACGGCTATGGCGATCAGTCCGCCTGTGAGTGCAGATCGTCCCGGCAGGCCGATATCAATACGTGACGTTTTATTGAAAATTCCTCGCGAGCCGTCAATCAGTTGCACAAGTGCCAGCAATCCGGCGAGCATCCAGAATGTAAACCAGCTTTCCGACAGAATCAGGACACTGTTGCCGATTTGAAGTGGGTGCACTGCCATCAGCACCGCTGCCCAGAAGCCAACGCGGCGCGTCACCAGACGTTTGCCCAGCAACCAGGTCATCCAGCAGCAACAAACTCCCACTGCGGCCAACACACAGCGGGCCGGAAAGACGTGATCCCCAAACACGTAGATCGAAGCCGCCAGCAATAGTGGGAACCCGGGAACACGCAGCACACGCCGAGGCGGCAGATGAATGGCATAGTCCTCACCCGCTGCAATCGCTTTGCCAAGGTGCCAGTATCCATTCGCGTCACCTTCGACGAAGAACGTTCTTCCCTCCAACTGGACGTGGTGTTCAACCAGAACCGCCGCCAACAGTCTCAGGAGCAGGGCGAGCGTCATCACGATCAACAGCTGCCATCGTGGAGCCATGCGTCGAGCGGGTCGTGGTGTCGGTGATTCAACGGTCGTTGACATTCCTTGCCCACTTCCGATGCAGCTCTTCCAGCTCCGCAACAATTTCAGGTCGCTGTTGGGCAAGATTCGTCCGTTCGTCAACCGTCTCGCTGAGATTGACCAGAAATCGGCTGATCTTGAGCTGTTCGGCGCCCTCGGAAGTATCTCGGGGATTGCCGATCAGTTTCCAGTCACCGCGACGTACCGCCCATTGTGGGGTTTGAGCACCACCACCCGACTGCCAGTGAAACATCTCATGCGGTGTCTTCGCGTCATTGTCATGAATCACAGATGAAATATCGCGACCGTCATATTCTCCGTCATCCTTGAGTCCCGATAACGCCACAACGGTGGGCACCCAGTCACATCCGGTGATCAGTTGATCACGGATTTCTCCTGCCGGTATTTTGCCAGGCCACGATACGATTGCGGGAACACGAATCCCCCCCTCGAACAGACTGAATTTCGCGCCGCGATAGGGGCCTGAATCTCCGCCACCTCCAAAGGTTCGGACTTCGGTACTGTGGCCGTGATCTGCCTGAAAGACAACGATCGTATCATTGGTGAGGCCGAGTTTCTCAACATGCTGCAGCACTCTCCCGATGACTTCGTCGGTGGTCGAGACGAATGCTGCGTACATGTTGCGAGGTGAGGGCAGATCCTCGTAGCGCTTCCGCCACTTTGCACTGCCCTGCAATGGATAATGCGGCGAATTCAGTGCCCAGTAGAGGAGAAATGATTCCTTCTGATGAACATCGATAAATCGGATGGCATCATCAGCCATCAACTCCGGAAAGTATTCACCGTCGTGAAATACTTCCTTGCCGTTGCGCCAAAGATCATGTTCGTTTGGCCCGTTCCAGTAGAAGAAATGGGAATAGTTGTCGATGCAGCCGCCGAGATGTCCGAACGATTCCGAGAATCCCTGGCCATTTGGAATCTTCGTGACGTGTTGACCCAGGTGCCATTTGCCTACATGTCCCGTCGCATATTGGTGAGCCGCAAAGATCTCGGCGACCGTTCTGGTCGCCGACGGCATGCCGCCATCATCATTCCGACGCACATTGCCCGG
>JBDOMX010001215.1:0-2084 GCA_039831615.1 Planctomycetaceae bacterium | reverse complement strand
CCTACGGCTTCCGCACGCAGAATGCATACGAAACAGCCCTCTACCACAACCTTGCAGACCTACCCATGCCAAACTTTACCCACTGTTTCTTCTGAGGAGGCAAATAAGTTGATACACGGTTATGTTATGAGAGTACGGGTTCGGCAAGAACGGCCTTGTGCTGCTGGAGCACAAGCCCCTTTTCAGCCGGAGCGGAAGCAGCACAACGCTGCGAGTGCTCGGTGGGCGTCTGCCCTCCGAGCGAGCTGTGCGGACGACGTGAATTGTAAGTCTGCCGCTAATTTTCTATCACCTGACGTGCCTCTGTCACGGTGTTGAACTCTTCACATGCCAGACTCTCGTCTCGAAAGCGGCTGTTGAAACTCTCAACGAAACCGTTCTGCCACCACAGATGTCGGGAATGGACCCAAAACCCGTTCTTCGTTCCGTTCCCGCGGACGACCATCGGTAGCTCCTTCCCGGGGTCCTTGTTGCCCCGTCTGCCGGAGAGGATTTCCTTGTTCCAGCCGGTCTCCATCGAATCAAACAGATGAATCGAATATCGCTGGACGTTGGAAAACACGATGTCGTCGAATCCGTCCTCGTTGATGTCGACGAAGCGGAGACCGGCGTCGGTTCCGAACCCGCGAAACTTCCACGATTCGTCTTTGGAATACGGTGTGGCCAATGTGGTGCCCTCGGGCAACGCAAACGGAAGTCGCGTCCAGCGTTCGTCGGCCATCGACCACTGCAGAACCACATTTGTGTCGTTGTCCTGGACGGAAAGGATAACCTCGTTGATTCCGTCCTCATCGAGATCACGGAAGCCGGCTTCGATTCGTGCCGGGAACTCTCCAGTAAGCTCAGCAACAGCATTGATTTCCAACAGTGACGGAAGATGCGGATTCGGAACCCACCTGGTACCGTTGAAATGCCACGCTCCACCAGCGGCGGCTGATTTCCCCGGTGCGAGCTTACCGGTTTCGACAAGTACCGGTGTTTGCAAAACAGTCGGTCGTCCGTTGTTG
Organism: Planctomycetaceae bacterium; assembly: GCA_039831615.1. Classification (GTDB taxonomy): domain Bacteria; phylum Planctomycetota; class Planctomycetia; order Planctomycetales; family Planctomycetaceae; genus S139-18. Next base: position 1,077 of record JBDOMX010001215.1, on the reverse strand, counting down.
TGCATGCGGGGAAAATGGACTTCAAAAAATCGACGTTCCTGCGACTCCTGTTGTACAAGCAGGGCAGGAAAACCGGATGAAGACCAATTCTGTTTTTCTGGTGACCAAATGCTGGTCTTCTTTGAACGACTATTGCCGACGACAACATCCAGGAACCCGTCATGGTTGACATCCAGCAGCCGCACGCCGTTGTCGCGTCCTTTTTCGTCCCGAAGTGGCTGTCCGTTCAACAGGTTTTCGTTCAGCCGGTCGAGTGCCTCGCGGAACGTGAGAAACTTCACCTTCTTGCCGTGTTTGGCCACGGTATGATCAATCAGTTCGATGATCTGGTCGTTCCGGATCCAACCGTGCGGGTGGAAAACCAGGTTCAGTACGCCCTGTTTGATAACCGTGATATCGATCGCCACCTTCAGGTCGAGGACGGTTTGCGGAGCGCATTTTTCCTTGTGGTGATGCTGGGCCGACCAGTCGGAGGTGGTGGGGTCGACTGTGGCAGGAACATTTCGTCGAACAGCGTGCCGGCGTTCGCGATGTCGGTGTGCGTGTGGCGGCCGCAGCGGCTGCTGCAGCCAATGAACGCGTTCCTGAACCTGTTCGTGGCTCCGATCCTCGTGGTCTGATGCTGCAACCCATGATTACCCACTGAGTCAGGTGCAGTGTTTTACCTGGTTCAGTGGTTCTTCCAACCTTTGATGAGGCCTGTGCGACACTGCACAGGCCTCTTTTCGTTGACTGGTACACAATTCCCTGCACACTTCATCCGCGATTACATGTCGCTGAACACCGTCGGCACGCCGACACTTCAGGCTAACTTCACACGCGTTCAACAGACGCACGCCGTCGCTGCTCACTCCACGACTGACTGCGCCCACCGACAGCGTCCTGACGTACTGCTCACAATCCTGCCTGCCCCTCTGGTTTGCGCTGATTTTTAAAGCCACGCCTCAAGGTGGAGATCGGCGTGCAAAACGGACCCACTTCGGGGGCCAGATCGGCGTGTAAAATGGACCCACCGTATAGGACTCGCGAAGGTACTGGCGAATTTGCCAGTGGCTTCAAGGGTCAGGGATGCTCACG
>JBDOMX010000099.1:0-8873 GCA_039831615.1 Planctomycetaceae bacterium | reverse complement strand
TTATAATATTTTTCTAAAATTCTAATTATCCATCTATCTAATGGAACTGATTCTAGTTTGTCTAATGAAAATAATAAAACACAGTCTGCCACTTTACCTCCTACTCCTGGAATTTGACAAATATTTTCTTTTGCATCTTGATAATCACATTTTTTCAAATAGTCAAAATCAATTTCTTTTTTATCTATAATTTTTGCTGCTTCTTTGATAAATTTTGCACGATATCCTACTCCACAACTTGTTATTTCATTAATTGATGCTTTGGCAAGTTTTTTTGGATTGGGAAACAAAAAAAACTCTTGATCGTGAAACTGCGGCTCTCATGATCACGCTGGCCGGGGATCGCCTGGGCATTCTGCAGCAGGAAGTCGCCAAGCTCGCTTCACTGGCCGGAGACGCGGACAGGATCTCCTCCGAGGACGTCCAGCAGGCTGTTGGCGACTGGCGGACTCAAACGACCTGGGTCATGCTGGATGCGGTCCGTGATGGCAATGTGGCGGAAGCCATTCGAAGTCTGGACAGTCTGGTCAGTGCCGGAGAGCCCGTTCAAAAGATTATGGGTGGCGTGACGTTTGTATTTCGTAAGTTCGCTGAAGCCACCGAATTGGCCCGTCAAACCCGCGATGTGCGAGGGGCATTGACGTCGGCAGGAGTCTTCCCCTCAGCGGTGGGCGCCGGAGAGGCCTACCTGAGACGAATTGGCTTTGACAGAGCCAGTCGGATCCTGCAGACGCTGGCCGACGCCGACGCGAACCTCAAAGGTGGCAGCCGCATTGCCGTCCATCGCCAGCTCGAAGAAGTGCTGGTGCGGCTCGGTGGCGATTTGTGAGTTCTTTGCCTGATGACCAATGTGGAACCCGCTCCTGTCAGTCAGATACCATGACCACCGAAATCCAGGTCCACCTGCTGCCGGATCACATCCCCTCCGAACGATTGAGGGGCGGTATTGCCGTGATCGTGGACGTCCTGCGGGCTTCAACGACGATTGTGTCGGCGTTGCACCATGGAGCTGCGGCCGTCATTCCATGTTCATCCGTCGATGAGGCAAGAACTCATGCGGCAGCCGATGCGACCCTGCTTCTCGGTGGTGAACGTTGTGGTGTCACCATTGATGGATTCGATCTGAGCAATTCGCCGGCAGATTATGCTGGAGCGACGATCAAAGATCGCACGATCGCATTCACGACCACAAACGGAACTCGGGCATTGTTACGGAGTGTGCGTGCAAGCAAGGTGCTGATCGGCGCGTTTGTGAACGTTGAGTGTCTGGCCAGTTACCTGAACGCCTGTTCTCAGCCCATCCACGTCGTGTGTGCAGGGACAGATGGTGAGATCACCGGCGAAGACGCACTGTTTGCCGGCTGCCTGATCGATCGCGTTCTGAATACCAGCGCGGAGCAGGCCCGATACAACCTGACGGACACCGCCGCAATGACACTCGGGTGGTGGCGATTCGAGTCCATTCAGCGTCCGCTTTACGAAACGCTGATGACGACACAGGGCGGCAGGAACCTGTTAGCATTGTCCTTTGAAACGGACATCGAACTGGCGGCCGATGCTGACCGTTGTCCGGTCCTCCCGCATTTCGATGTGGGCAGTGGGCTGATTACGCTGTAACAGCGTTCGCCGTTCGGGTCTGACCGATTTCCGCGGCTGAATTGTAGTCAGCGGTCGTCGGTCAGCAGCACGACGATCGTTTTGCAGCTCCACCGGCCGGAGTTGGCAAAACCGCACGACAGCGGTCATTGAGCAACATTCGTGTGAATTCGTCTGCGCACAATGTTGCATTTTGGCAACGTGCGGTCCTTCGCCTGATCCGCTGCAATTTTGTTGGCAACAGGCATCTTTCGGTGCCGGACCCCACGAACTGGCGTTGTTTTTCGGCAACGCAGCCCCGCCCGGCGTGTGAGGTGGGCGACAAAAAACCTGCGCCCCGGACGATTCGATAACCCATATTAGCGAAACGAATTGCGCTCCGAAGTGAACCATGGGTGGACAGCGTCAAAGACAGACTCCATTTCGGGCTTTCGCAATCAGTCTGATTAACACCATCTGGTCGAAATCGGTACGACCTGAGACAAAATCGAAACAGTTCGCCTAAGAAAAACATGGGAGACAGGTAGATGCACATTTTCAACAAACTCTGGAATGACGAAAACGGCTTCCTTGTTTCAGCTGAAGTTGTTCTCGTCGGAACCATCCTGATCATTGGCATGATCGTGGGACACTCTGAACTCAGTTTTAACGTCAACCAGGAGCTGGAAGACGTCGGGGCGGCGATTGCCGGTATCAACCAGACGTACTACTACACCCTGGCCGCTGGTCGCAAAGGGGAATCTGTAGGCAGTACATTCCTGGACTTCGAAGACGAATGCGACAACGCCTGCAACATCACCTGCGATTCACCCGGCCGTCGTGAAGTCTCGGGGTATTGATTTCGTCCGCGCATGATCAACTGTTGAGGCAGAAGACCGGTTGCTACAGCGAGCCGGTCTTTTTTTGTGCGCGGCGCGAGCCAGTGGAGACTCTGATCGCTGTCGGCTTTCAGCGGCTGTTGATGCGGAATCGGGCGCGCTGGCTGTTGTGAGAATCCTCCCGGCTGATCAGGGGGCCTGAGACAATGGATCACTGCGGGACCAGCCGGAGACGACTCTTCGCATGTTCCTCAATGGCTTTGTCACTGAACCACCAGTGTTTCGGCTCCCCCGAAAGATAGGGATCGATTTGATCCTTCAGATGCGCATGAAATGTTCGCCCGGTACTTCCACCTGCCATCACCGCTCGAACTTTTTCAGAGTCGCCGAAGTCGACGACCATCCGCACTGCGGCGGCGAATGTCACCGCGCAGGAATCATTGAAACTGTACCCGCCCCGATACAGTGTCTCGCCCGAACCGTCCACCGGCAGTGCAGCTGTGCCCAGCTGCTCGCTGCCGAATCCCGATCGACGAATTGGGTTCACAAACTGAACGGTGTGGACGTGACCCCAGAGCCACGACTGTGGATCCGCTCCGAGTTGTGGACGCCATCGCGCTAATGCGGCCCTGCCGGCGCGCCGAATCATGTCACCCCTCGTCTCCTGCACGTCAATGGTTGACAGGTCGTCGAACCAGCTTGAGTCACCTGCCAATACGGTCTGCAGGAAACGCTCCTGCCAGAAATACCAGTTGGACAGCATGGTGAGTGTGAGCTCTTCTCCAAGCTCGTCGGTATAGACCGCCTTCGCGAATTCGCCGTACACCAACTGAAAAACTGTTGGCCCCGGTTGATCAACCGTATCGTGAAAGTTCCAGGCACTCAAAATACCTGCCAGCGGTCTCGTCTCCGCGCCTTCCTTCAGGGCTGCAATCAGAACAGGTGCCACGGCTTCGGCCATGAGGTTTCTGGTGTCACGCTGGATTGACCAGTGGTTATCCACGGTCAGCCCGTGCTCATACTCTGCGATTCGTTGCTTCATACGCCGGTATCGGAAAGAGGGTGCAGCGTAGTTGCTGTAGTAGTGCGGATAGTCCGGCGGGACCGTGGAGTGGTTGGCAGTCCCCAACCAGCCCTGATCCGGATTTCGGGCATGAGGCATCTCATCGAACGCGATCCAGCCTTCCCAGTTGTCTTCCCAGGGTTTCTGCGCGTCGACAGGGAATGGCATCGTCCCGGTTCCCGACTTTCGCAACGGAAGCTGACCGCTCGCCCGCCACCCGATGTTCCCCTCGGCGTCGGCAAAGACAAAATTCAATACGATGAAGTTGACCGACGCGATGGCCGCATCGACTGCGTCGATTGATGTCGCGGTCATCAGATCAGTCAGGCCGGTCCTGGGTTGCATCGACTCAGCGGCCGCCCAGCGCAACGTCAGGACTTTGTCGTTTGCCAGGCCAGGCAGCAGATCCGAGACCACCGGGCCTCGACTGCTGAACCGAATCTCAATCTCTTCCCTGCGAAATCCGTCCGGGCGTGAGTCGTCCCTGATCTTCAGAGTTTCTTTCTCAACTCGGAACGGCACCGACCGACCAGCCTCGCGATAGTGGTCTTTTTCTTCCGCATCCAGCGACTCAACATAGAGATCCTGTACGTCGCCGTAATTGTTTGTGACCGCTGTCGCAATAAATTGGTTGCGGCCGATGATGAATCCAGGAATGCCGGGGACTCCGGCACCGACGGCTCGCATCTGAGGTGTGAGGTAGCCCACGGCATACATGATTCCCGGCAGCATGCGAGGATCGAGGTGAGGGTCCCCGGCCAGCATGGCATGGTCGCCGGCGGAGAGTTTTGGGGCGGTTGCCCAGTTGTTGCTGCCTACTGTCAGTGGGCCACCCTTCAGGAACGCGAGAACCTTCTCGTCAGAGCGCAGTTGGAGGCTCCGGTCCGGGTGCAATGTGAGTGAGCGGTTCTGTTGTGATCTCCGGGCCATCGCGTCTGAGGGAGCATCCGGATTCACATTCAACGGCATCAGCTCGGCGGCTTTGGTTGTTCCCAGTTTGTCCACGAGCAGCTGCGACACGATTTCGTGGTTCAGGTTGGCACTGGTGTCCCAGGACATGAGATAGAGGAGGCTCAGTGAATCCTCCACCTCCCAGCGTTCCGTTTGCAGTCCGGACAGCGAAAACTCCAGCGGAATGTCGTCTGCACATTGGTCGATGAAGGCATTGATTCCGTCCGCGTAGGCCTGAAAAACCGCAAGGCTGTCCTGGTCCAGGATTTCTGCGTGGCGTGTGGCAAGACGCCGAATGCCGATCGTCCGCGTCATGATGTCCAGGTCGCGCGCTGCTTCGCCTGCCAGCTCAGTCAGTCTTCCCGCTGCCTTCAGCCGCATGAGGTGAATCTGGAAGAGTCGGTCCTGAGCGGTGACGAATCCCTGCCCGAAGATGACGTCGTGCAGGCTGTCAGCATAGATATATGGCATTCCCTTGCCATCTCGAACGACTGTCAATTCACCGTGCAAACCGGGTACTCGAATCTCACCATCGATCTGGTATCGATTGAGCCGAGGGACGACGAAGACAGCAGCGCAGCAGGCAATGACCAGCAGCCCGAACAGGATGCTCGCGGCGTACCGCAGCCACCGCCGGCGTAAGTTCACGGGGCTGTTTTTCATGTTTGCACTTCGCTGTCCTCGAATGGGAACATCGGTTTTCGCCGATGTTCGAACTTCAGCCGCTTCATATCGGCCGTTGTGCATCCCGGACTGTTGACGCGAATCAGATTCCGGCACACTGGCGCGTAGGCTGCCACCGGAGCGTTGACTCCCTTCGCCACAATGATGTGAAAGGATTCGGGATTCAGGTCACAACTGGTCAGTTGTACCAGACTGAATGGTGGAGTCCGATTTGACGTTAGCAGTACCGTGAGTTGTCCTTCGCACGAAGTGACAACGGCAGAGTGCCCCTGATCGTATTGTGTGAAACCTCCGTGGCGTGTCTGTGTGTCAGTGAATTTGCCATCGTAAATGCCCTGGACGGTGTAGAGCCCTCGTAGCGGCGTGCCGTGCTGGTCGTCAGTCTTGCCACCGATTTCCAGTTCAGTTGATGCACCGATCCCCGCAGCGACCGATGTCTGGACGGACGAAGGATCATAGATGCAGGCCAGGGCACGGGCGCCGTCGAATCTGCGGATCGCATGGATCAGGTGAGTACTGTCTCCTGGTGAACCGCCCCCGACATTGTCCCCCATGTCCAGCAGGCAGACGGGGCCGTCCAGTGCCATGGCTTGCTGCACGGCATCATCCATGCTGATGAACTGACCATCAAAGTCGTGACGTTGCTGCCACAGTTGTTCTGCCATGCTGTGAGCTTCGTCCCGGGCCAGTTGCCGGTCATTGTCGGTGACGACCACGACCGACGATCCCATTTCTTCAACGTCGGCGTACGGAAATCCGAGCAGAAGGCTGCTGGAGAGCACACCGTTCTTCTTCCGCACGGCGTCCAGGCTTTCATACACGGGGACCAGATGGGGTTCCGATGTCATTTGACGCTCGATGTTGATCGCCAGTGGCGGAAATTCCGCATGTTGTACGGGACGCACTTCGCCGCGCACTGTCTTTGCCATGAGCTGCGCCGCTTCAATGCCCCGGTCGAACTGATCGAGATGAGGGTTCGTGCGATAGGCGACGAGAGCGTTGGTCGCGTCGACCATTCGGGGGGACAGATTGGCGTGTGCATCGAGTGTCCCGATCATTGGCATGGATGTGCCAACGTGCTGGCGCAGTCTTTCCAGCCAGTGTCCGTCCACATCACGAATCGATTCGCTGACGGTGGCACCATGGGGAGCCACCAGAATGCCATCCAGTGTTCCAGCGGCGACGACTTCAGACAGCATCATGTCCACCAACTGCCGGAGGGTGTCTGTCGTAACAGGGCCATAGGGAACGGCACGGGCGGCGAAGATCGGCACGGCCTCGATTGCTTCCTGTTCCAGTCCCGCAAAAAAACCGCTCAGTTCGTGAGCTGTTGCAGAAAACCGTTCTTTGATGTGGTGTCCGGTGAGGAGTGTGTCACGCTCGAAATGTGACAGAGTGGTTTTTCTGGCGATAAACGTGTTAGATTCGTGGAGCAGACCAATAATGCCGACGCGCATGGGACACCTGCAAGACAATGTGAAGCAACGTAACTCGACAACATATTACGCTACCCGAATTGGAAAGAAAATGAGTGAGATAACGCTGCCCATGATGCGAACGTCGCTGTACTCGGCGGTGGTTGCTGATGCGCTCGATTCCCATGGTTATGGCCACCAGTCGCCTCGAGTGCAGCTCACGCCGTACACCAGTCAGTCGGTACTGGTGGGTCGCTGCAAAACGACGCTGTGGGCCGACATGTATCACGAAGATCCGAATACGTATGAGCTGGAATTGAAGGCGGTGGACGAGTGTGCGGTGGACAGCGTCATGATTTGTGCGGCCGGCGGGTCCATGCACGCTGCTTTATGGGGAGAATTGCTCTCAACCGCGTCACGAAATACGGGATGTGTGGGCGCCATTGTGGATGGAGCGACACGTGATGTCACAAAGATTCGTGACATGGAATTCCCGGTTTTCGCTCGGGGTACCTGCGTGTACGACAGTCTCAATCGGCAGCGCGTCATCGACGTGGATGTGGCTGTAGAGATCGCCGGTGTGCGATTTTGCCCCGGTGATTTGGTCATCGCAGACGCCGACGGTGTCGTGGTGGTGCCACAGGAAATCGAAACGAAGGCGATTCAGTCCGCCTGGGATAAGGTCCATACTGAGAACAAAATACGTGACGAGATCCGTAACGGCATGAAGGCCACGGCAGCCTATGAAAAATATGGTGTGCTTTGAGCGAGCCGCGCGGCAAACACGCAGCTTGTGGCACAAAAGGACGGGTATTTCTCAACAGGACAAAAACAACAATGCAAATACCGCACGATGGACATTGCAACGGCGACCGCAGATCGTTTCTACAGAACGTTGCCGTGGCAATGGGTGCGGGGATGATGCCGTTTGCGGACGCGGCGGACGCGGCCGCAGGAAAGAAGAAGTCGGTGGCCGCCGTCGTCACCATTTACATCAGGAACTCGCACACCGATATTCTGATCGGCAAGATCCTTGAAGGCTGGGAACAGGCAGGTGGAGCGGGACCGGATCTTGAACTGGCATCGATGTATGTCGATCAGTTTCCCGACCGGGACATGACCCGAGACATGTCGGCCAAACATGGATTTCCGGTTTTCGATTCCATCGAGCAGGCGATGACGCTGGGGCAGGATCGAGTTGCCGTGGACGGAATCATCAGTGTTGGTGAACACGGTGACTATCCGTGGAACGAAAAAGGCCAGCATCTTTATCCCCGCCGTCGATTCTTTGAGGAGATCACCAATACACTCGAAAAGTACGGGCAGAGCGTACCGGTGTTCAATGACAAGCATCCGGGACCCGTCTGGGAAGACGCCAGGTGGATGTATGACCGAGCGCGGCAGCTGGAGATTCCGTTCATGGCAGGATCGTCCCTGCCGGTGACATATCGGAAACCCGAGTTCAGTCTGCCGATGAACAGCGATCTGGAGGCGTGTCTGGCGATCGGTTACTCCGGGCTGGACATCTACGGCTCGCACACGCTGGATTACCTCCAGTGCATCATTGAGCGTCGAAAATGTGTTCATCAGGGCGTCACTTCGGTTCAGTGTTTGCCCGGATCTCGTCTGCGTGGTTTGATTGCCGACAAGGTCATTCGCCCGGATCTGTTGGAGCTGATTCTGGACGTCACTCCCACGGGCGCTGAAGATCTGCTGAGCGCCGACCCACAGCACTTCTCAATTTTTCTGGTCCAGTACGCTGACGGTTTACTGGCGCCTGTCTTGATGTTGCCGCGTTATTCGAAGGCTATCTCCGCGGTGGTGAAGGTTCGTGGGAAACAGCCGGTGGGTGGAATCACCGAAGAGCGAACCGAGCCGCGTTATCCCCATTTCGCCTGCCTCCTAAAGGGAATTGAACAAATGATGCATACCGGAAAGCCGGCGTATCCAGTGGAACGCTCATTGTTGACAGCTGGAATTCTGGATCGCCTGCTGACATCACGATCCGCGGGAGGCAAAAGACTGCAGACGCCCGAACTCATGATCAACTACAAGGCCGTGGACTATCCTCACGCCCCGCATCTGGATCTTTCACGTTCCTTCGTCAGAGGTTGACGCGCGATTTACGTGAGGTGCAGCGTCAATGCAGAAAAACATTGACGACACGATGCAGTGGCAACAAACACCGTGGGAACCTTAGTTGGACAGCGCCAGTTTCCGTCGTAAATCAGGTTGCAATAAGGTATTCCAGCGATTGGCGAAAGTGACGATCCTCCGTGTGCAAAAACAGTCACACGGACTCACGGAGGATCGCCATGATGACTTTGAAAGAGCTCAACAGTTTCG
>JBDOMX010001225.1:0-2085 GCA_039831615.1 Planctomycetaceae bacterium | reverse complement strand
CACGATGGAGATTTGCATTTCTGTATCCCGGTCCGAGTACGTCCGGGCGGTCTTCAGAATGTCGGCGAGGTCATGCTCGTCAACATTCCGAACGACATGACGCAGGACTGCGGAAAGCCGCGCTTCGGGAATCTGGTCGGCCTGAAACCGCCTCCATAAAAAGCCGGCTGACGACGACGAGGGAATGCCGACCGCGACGTCCGCCAGAATTCGCAGGCGGTCGGGCGACTGTTCGTACGATTGCTCAAGTTGCGGAAGGATGTCAATCGCCGCGAGTGTATCCCGCAGCGCGATGCGCGCGGAATGGATCAGGCAGGCGTCGGCTGCATCCGCCGTCGAGATGAGGTTTGCAATCGCCTCCACCGAGGATGCGTGCGGATGGCGACCCAGCGCCTCCACGGCCGCACGGCAAACAAACGCGTTGTTATCGGCGAGTCGTTCCTGGACCGCGTCACGACAGGCACTGGTCCATTCCGGCAACTCCGCCAGCGCCCTGGTGGTATGCACACGCACAAGCGGCGACGAATCAGTCATTCGCGGCTGCCAGTCGTCTTCCGTCAGTGCCTGGTTTCGTACCAACACCCACACCCCGTGAGCACGCTGCCGATCCGTCGAGTCACCGGTCAACATCTGCCGGACCTCGGCAACGGCATCGCCGCCGATGCGTTCAGCCAATTGATGCGTGGCATGTGTGCGGATTACCAGATTCGCACTGCCCAGTTGTTCGATCAGTTCACCCGCTGTGGACTTTGTCAAATCCCCGGACCCTAAATTGACAACACGTGATCCCTGACCGTCAGCCCGTGGGCCGGTATAGCTGACTCGCCAGATCCGTCCATGAGCGCGATCTCGTTTTGGATGATTCAGCCGCACTTCGTAATGCCCGATGATGCAGTTGTACATGTCAGCAATGTACAGAGCCCCGTCCGGGCCGAGTTGCAGATCGACCGGCCGGAACCAGGGATCGTCACACGTGAGAAAGTCGGGCTGTTCAATCGCGGTGAACGTCGATCCGTGCTGTTGGAGTCGATCGCAGTTGATGCGACCAGTGATGGGATTTCCAATGAAGAGCGAACCGGCATACTCCCTGGGAAACTGATCGGCCGCATAACAGACGATTCCCGCGATACCGGTGGAACCATGGCTGTGCTGCATCAGTTCCGGGCCGAGTCCCAGTCCATCTCCGGATGACCGCGGATAGTGCGCACCACGGAGGACCATCGTGGCCGGTCGAGTGTGACAGTCCGCCGTAAACACATTGCCCCAGGCATCAATGGCCAGACCGAAGGGATTGACCTGGCCATGAGAAAAATGTTCGATCCTCGAGCCATCCGGTCGGAACCGATACGTGTTCCCGGAGATCATCGTGATTTCTTCGTTGTCGGTGCCAGCCACGTTGGACTTGTTCACAAAACCGTGACACCCATAGATCCAGCCATCGAGCCACCACGTCAGTGAACTGACCATGCCGTGCGTATCAGAAGAGCCGAACCCTTCCAGCCGAGCCTGACGGTTGCGGGATGCGCCGTCCCCGGTGCCGTCGTCAAAAAAGTACACGCGAGGAACACTGAATCCCAGCACTCCTCCGGTAACGGGCGTGACACCGATCGGGATGTTCAGTCCGTCGGCAAAAGTGGAAACGTCGTCCGGGACGCCATCACGATTGCTGTCAGCAATGCGTCTGATGGTGTCCCGGCCGGTCTGGTCGGCCCGCACGGGAATGGGGTATTCAATGGACTGCGACACGTAGAGCCGTCCGGCTGCATCGAAATTCATGTTCATGGGATTGACAATGCCGGGTTCCGACGCCACCAGCTCGATTTGAAATCCTTCCGGCAGGTGAAACGACCGCTGTTGCTCCTCGGGCGACAGAGGCGGATCTTCCACGACATGAATGCGCGGCGGCGCCTGAGCCATCACCGGGCCGGCCACAGTGAGTCCGGCCAAACCTGCCACCAGCAGACCAGGACAAATTCGAGAAACGATGTGGTGTCCACAACATGTTTGTACTGACGAATTCATTTGACGGCAGACTACTCTCAGTCGAAGGATGCGGTGGTGTGTCAATTGTTCGCTGTATGATAC
>JBDOMX010000762.1:0-2086 GCA_039831615.1 Planctomycetaceae bacterium | reverse complement strand
AAGAAAAGCGCTGGTCCTTCGTGATCAGCTTTTTTTTTGGTTACCTTAACGGTTACCTTTTAAGGCCAGTTTGGCCCGGTTCCAGAACTCCTGAACCTGATTTTTATCCGTCGTCAGGACGTGGGAGTACCGCTCCAGTGTGATCTGCGGGTTGTCATGACCAAGTGTGGCCGAGACGACAGCGAGCGCGACCCCGCGGACATCACTGATGCCGTTCAACATGGTGGACGCTGCTGTGTGACGCATGCAGTACATCTTTCGATACGGAACTTCTGCCGATTCGAGAAGGTTAACCCACACATGGTTTCGAAGATTTGAACGTCGCATTGGATTGCCGCGACGATTCGGCCAGATCCAGTCATCACGACTGGCACAACCTTCTTTTAAGGCTGCTTTGCGCCGGTCCGTCAGTCGGTCAGTGATGTGCCGCGGAAGCGTCAGCTCTCGCGTGGATGCCGCGGTCTTAGGAGGACCAATGTCGAGCTTACCACCAACCTCTGCGACCTTGCGACGCAGGTGAAGAATTTCGGCGTCTTCCTTCCAGTCCTGCCACTGAAACCCAAACAGTTCTTCCGGGCGCGGCCCGAGCGTGAATCCGAGGTCAAACATGCCGACGAGCCGGTGTTGATTCGCAGTCTCCAGAATCTTCTCGACCTCAGAAATCGAAAACGTTTCCGCCTTCTCCGGACGGTGCGACACGCTCTTCGCTGCATCAACAGGATTCCGGCGAAGCAACTCCCATCGAACCGCCTGTCGAAAGAGCATTGACAGCTTGCACCGCAACCGGTGACGGGAGGCGGAAGACTCAAGGGAGTCAATCAACTCGTCAATCACAAATGGGCGAATCGAACTGATCCGGGCATTGTACAGCGGAAGTGCCTGACTCAACGTTCGCGTGTAATCAGACAGCGTTGACTTCGATAAGTTGGATTTACTGGCAAGAAATCTCCGGATCAATTCCCTCATGGTCATGTCTAAACTGTTAATTCCGTCCTGTTGATCCTTCCATTTTTCTGTGGAAAACGCGATCGCATCCTGCTTGGCTCGAAACCGCCTCTCTTTTCGAACTCCGCGTTCTTTGAAGCGAACCAACCATCGTTGATGATGCGGACTCCAAAATGGCACCGCTGGCCCGAACTTATTCCGATGCCTCTTCTTCATCCTCTTGCTTTCTTTGTTGAGCTCGTACTTTCAGCAAGTCTCTGTACAGGAGCAAATTTGGGTTGTGATGTGACCGACTCATACCAGGAAAGATGTTCGATTTCGCGCTTGCCATTGAAACGTGGGACTTGTCCAGGACTTCCAGAGCAATCAATTTGTGTACGAAGCTGTCCTCAAGCGTGTTGCCCGGCTGAAAGGCAAGCTTGTTGATAAGATGCCAATTCCACATAGTTTGTCGTGGCGATTCCATCAGGTCCCTGGATTCAAGGGGGACCACGCTGGGGTTTTGGGTTGACATGCCGGTACCGCCACCCCAACAATTGAGGGGTCAAAGGATTAGACTCTGGAGACACTTGCCGCTGTCGTTCTCTGCCAAGGTGGCGACAGCGGCTCTTTCTATGTGTGGTTAGGCCACCACGGCGCCAACCTCGTCCAATACTGCCTGACTCAAATGGAATTCGTCTGCGACCGACCGCAGCGCGGCCAGCCAGTTCTCGGGTCCCTCGCAGTTGTGAATCCGCTCGAGTTCCTCGACCAATCCCCGGTCCTGCTCCAGGTCGACGCCGCTTTGGTGTAACAGGTCCTCTCGGTAGTGCTCCGTCAACTCGGCAGCTGGCGTGTATCGATCCAGCAGGCAGCCGATGGCCGATTTCTGTACCGGACACCGACGGGTCTGAAGCACCGGGAGACCGTGACGTATTGCCGGTTGGCCTTGCTGCTGCAGGTGCCGGGCGACTGTGTCGAATACCTCTTGCCGTGTCATGGTTCAGCCTTTGCGATTCGGGAAGATTGGTCCGCGCAGACTGGTCCCACAGCTTGGGTCGATTGAGCGACGCAGCCAGTAGAATCTGGTTGCGCAAGCGGTAGCGGATCGATACTGAGAGCATCGTCGACATCAATCGTTAGGCTGTGGTAGCAGTCTACG
>JBDOMX010000889.1:0-2088 GCA_039831615.1 Planctomycetaceae bacterium | reverse complement strand
AATTGTGCGACACAAGGGGCGCTACTACGCCTACTACCACGGAGCGGCTCGAGCCCAACCGAAGACATTGTGGACGACCAACGTCGCGGTCTCCAGCGATCTACGCAGCTGGAGTAAGTACCCTCACAATCCGCTGTTTCCTACACGAACAAACAAATCGAGTGTGATTCTTGTTCCAGATGGCAAACGTTTTTGGCTGTACACAATGCACGATCAGGTGCACTTGCATTTGCCGCGCTAGCATGCGACACAGATCGTGGCGCATGAGGGAAAAGTCCTGATCGGTTTCGTTCAAGGTCCGGCTGGTATCCCGTTGATACGAGTCGAGCAGACGGGAAAGCCAATCGGCGTGCCCGTCAATTCAGTCGAAGAGCAAGTTCGGACGCGACTGTCACCGACGCCTGGGAATTTCTCCAAGAACTTGAGCCATGTCGATGTGCCTGATTTGCTGAAGTGTCTCTTAAGCCTGCGCAGTGGATAGCAGGCTGTCTGGCGGTGGCGTGTGACTCGAATCTCGATCAGTCGTGCAAGTCAGGACGACATGGGAGTTCATCGGAATCGTACCGGATCTGAACAACGGGGTGATGCGTGGACTGTTCAATGCCTCTTCGACTTAGTAAATAGGGGACTGGGGTCAATACTGGCCGTGTGGCATGCGTGGTTGGGATTGGGTTCAGACTTGGCGCAGATCGGTTGGAAACGCATAAATTGGGGAGCAACAGATGATCAAGATGAGTCCCGTTGTGATTGCAATATCAGGTTTCCTGTTGTGCGGCTGTGGCCAGACTGATCATCCGGTGGACAGTGGCTCGGCAAATGATGCTCAGCCCGCAACCGGTGCAAACGATACCAGTGATCTGGCGGACGCCAATCCAGGCGGCGCGGGAGAGGCTTCCGAAGGACATCGCGGGGGACCTGGCGGACATCCTGGGGGGCCCGGTGGACGGCCCGGTGGTGGAGGGCAATTCGGCAATTTCAATCCGGAATCAATTTTCGAGCGGCAAGACGCCAATGGCGACGGCAAGGTGGATTTGGCCGAGTACACTGAATCCCTCAAGAACAGCCCCAGGGGCCGCAATGTTACCGATCCCGAGGAGCGATTTCGGCAGCAGGATACCAATGGGGATGGAGTCGTCGATCTGCCGGAATTCAAAAAAGTCATGGAAGCCATGATGCAGCGCTTTGCCGGTGGTCGAGGTGGTCGAGGTGGTCGAGGTGGCGGTGGCCGTGGCCGCGAAAGCGCGTCAGGACGTCCACAACGCCCAGCAGCCGACGACGATGGTGAACCCGCATCCGATTCCGGTGAGTCAGCCAAACCCGAGGCCGAAAAAACGGATGCGGCCAAAGGCGAGGGCGAAGCTCCCGCGAAGGATTCGAGCGATCAATCGAAGTCACCAAAGCCTGAGTCGACCGCACCCAAGTCCGAGTGAGTTGACCCTGTGTTCTGTGACGATGGCGGAAGCGGCCCGTGACGCACGATGGCGCGCCGGACTAGCAATTGGCATGGGTGCAGCCGTCGACGATCGAATGTGTCCCGATAATTAACGAGGACGCATTGGACGGTTTGAGCAGTCCCGTGCAGTCGGCCGATTTGCTTGACCACCTGGCTCTGCATGTCGGGTTTGTCCCATCACGGTTCCGGGAGCAGCGTCTGTATCGGCCCCAGTCAGCCGAGCGTTGGGTCGGATGCCGTCGACGGTCTCGGCTCACGGCCGTCGACGACTCTGACGGTGATAGATGTGCCCGTCTTCGGCTCCAACCAGGAGATCGGGAATCCCGTTCCGATCCCAGTCGACAACCGTGGGACTGCTGGTGTGGCCGGCCAGTTTGCGTTTGTCGATGGGACCTTGGTTGTGAAATCGAACTTTTCCGTCGAGCACTCCCACGTTGCGGTGGAAGTCGGAGTCGCGCGCGGCGCGCATCCTTTGGGCAGTCGTCATCGCCGTGCCCGAAGGCGCGTCCACTTTGCCGTCGTGGTGCTGTTCGATCACTTCGACGGAGTCGAAGAAGGGCGCCGCGATCGCCGCCAGGTGCATCATCATCACCGCGCCCAACGCGAAGTTGGAGGCGATCACCCCGCCGACCTTC
>JBDOMX010000700.1:0-2089 GCA_039831615.1 Planctomycetaceae bacterium | reverse complement strand
AGACGGACCGGTTTCAGTCGCAGTTTTCAGAGGATGTGTGATGCCGGAAGATAACGCCGCTCAAAGCCTGCTGGACGACGTCGCGCAACAGATCGGCGTCGGGCCTCTGAAACTCGACGCGGTGCATTCCAGTTGCAACCTCAACTACCAGGACCGTTTCGAGGTCAGCATTGTTGCGCCGCCGTACAGCGATGATCTGTACCTGGCCGCTCCGATCATCGATATCGATCCGGACAAGAAACTCGAATTGTTCGAGCGGGTCTTGCAGTTGAATTATCTGGTGCTGGAAACCGACGGCGCGACGTTCGCGATCGACGATGAGTCCGCTCAGTTGATTCTGTGCGCGGCGTTTTCGCTACAGGATCTGACGGCCGAACAGTTGGTCAAGCACCTGGAGAACTTCATCCAGACCTCGGCCAAACACTGGGAAGCCTTCAATTCCTCGGTGGCGGAATCGGTTGCCGCGGCGGACGAGGACCCGGGCCCCGGGCCGGCAAACGCAGAAATCATGCGAGGCTGATGAATGTCTAACGTGGGGAACAGCGGCAGATATTCAGAGGGGTTTCGGGAAATTCCGCGTGCGGCAAGTTTTCGATCAGAGCCTCTGAGCCAATCATACAAATTAAGTAGGCCGCTGCTGAGCTGTTCTGTAGTGAATGCGGAGGACGGTGGGTCGAGTGTGGCCAATATCCGACTGTCCAGACTGTCACAAAGTCTGATCGTCCATGATCAACACGGTGAAAACGATGCGCCAGAACTCGCCACGAAGCCCGGGCGTGTCGCGCGGTTCGGGGCGCATTTAACTCAGTACTCATCTGTGTACGAGGAGGGGCTGAATCGAGTCGGTGAACAAACTGTCAACGCGACAAAAGACATCGAGAACATGGCTGATGCCGGGTCCGGAGCGTTCAAGGCAGACACCGTTGTATTGGACGTCTTGGCACCTTTGGCTCTGCTGGCTTCCGGATTGGCATTAGGGAAAGCAATCAAGGATCAGCATGATAACAGCAAGTCCATCAATCCGAACTTCCGAGAAGAATTCAAAGACATCCCAAACAACAAACCGGAAAAAGTGGCTCTGCAGGGCGGCATCAAGCATGTGCAGGCGCGGATGCAGCAAGGCAACAAGTCGGCTGCCCTGGTCGCCAAAAGCGCTAATTTCGCCCGGACGACGATGGTCACGAGCAGCGTGATTGCTGGAGGGGTCGGCGTCGCGCTTGGCACGGCCGGGCATGCCCTTCCATTGGCCGGTGTTGGCATGGGAGCGGTCGCGTCGGGAGTCGGTTTCGGCGTTGCGTGTTACAAATACCAAAAGGGAGTAAAGCGTGAAGCGCAATTGTCAGAGCGCGCAAAAGTGCTGAAGGAACAGTCAAAAGACGCGGGCCTGGATCAGGTCCAATCTGCACTTAAGGATGTGAACGACTCGGCAATCCAACAGACGAAACGAAAGAAGGATGGGGCCGCTGGAGAGATGACGCAACATCTCGTTGTCGGAATTTTGGCCACACTGTTCGGTGTCGGCGCAATCCTGGCGACGGGAGGGCTGGCATTAGTATTCGTGGGTTGTGCCTTAGCGGTCGGTTTGGGTAGCACCACGGCGTCATTCGTGCGGATCGCAGATGAAGGGAAATTGAAAAAGGAGGCGGAATCACTCAAGAGTCGCGCATACGCCGGCGAAAAGCTACAGCCGGATACGGTCGATTCAAGCAAAGAAGCGCGGAAGGTCACATATCGTGGATATGCCGGCGTCCGAATCCTGACTCACGAGCTGCTCAAACCAAATGGGAGTGACCGAAGCCCCATCGAGGACCACTTAAGGAAAACGGTGATGCCGAATGACAAATATGGTGACGAGTGTGAAGCAATGTTGCTGTTGAAAAAGATTGTCGCGTCAGACTTGGATGATGAATCCAAAAAGAACCAGGTGAGTCAACTGCTGGAAATTCACCTTCTGAGCTGACGCGGACACGGCCACATGTCTCTTCGAATGTGGCTGGGCTTAGTCGTGTTTGCTTTTGACGGCAGAGTCGGATGTCCGCAAATTCGAACGGCACCAGTACACAGCCACTCGGCTTCGACAGCGGGTGGA
>JBDOMX010000493.1:0-2093 GCA_039831615.1 Planctomycetaceae bacterium | reverse complement strand
GAAGTACGGCGAGTAGGACATTTCCCACGACAAAAAACTGCGCCGAACGGTCAATCTGTCGCCTGCGTCGAGTAACTTGATTCATCGCTGTCACAGACTCGGAATCGAACAGGATTCGCCCAACATCACAGAGGGCCAACCTATACAGAAGAGATATCCGATGCTGACGAAATCGAGCGACTCCATTACCGTTCAATTTCGCAGGACGTCCGCACTACTCTTGCTTGCCGCCACTTGCGTATTCTGCGTCCGTCATGCCTTCCATCCCGGCAGCTGCCATGTCGTCTTCAACCGCGGTTGTAGTCTTGGCTTCAGCTTCATCCGGTACCACGACGGGCTCTCCGCCGCCACCACAACCTGAAAAAGTGAAACAAGCAAACGCGACGAGCAACAGTGAAATACGAGTCATCGAAGAGCCCCTCAAAAATCTGAAAAACGAGTCATTGACAATTGGCGGAATCATCTGAGTGAAGAAATTCGATCCAGCCACGATTATTAGAACGACTGCTTACATCAAATTCAACTCATTCCAAGGGGCGACTAATGTTCTCCGGGGCAGGCCCTGATACGTCGGTCCGTCGGGATACTTCTCTTCTGTGCCGCGTGCGTCGCACACGCTCAATGATGGTCGGGGTTTGAACGTGTCCTTACTTATTTCCCCGTCTCCGCCTCTTTTCCCATGCCGGTCAGGGGCAGGACAATCGCGCTTGACGCCAGTGCGAGCCAAAGTAAGCGGCTAACTCCCGGGTCGGGCATCAAGACTTCTGTTCGCGCAATCGGCAACAGAACGCTGGCTGCAAACGGGAAAACCAAACCTGCGAGCAGGCCCCCAAGCATTCCACCGGCGAAGCACGTTGCCAACAGTCGAGGTCGAAATGTCGGTAACGTGACTGCCAACCCAACTCCTGATCCGACTCCCAATCCGACGAGTCCGAACATGGTGCCCTGCACGAGAATCGTCCTGGCAAGCGGATCTTCAGGTAGAACGGAAGATGCGGTAAGCATGCCACCGAGGACACCTCCACCGACAGCGAAGACGCCGGCAATCAAAATGGCCAGTGGCCCCGCCCAAATCGCTCGCAACCCCTGACGGCGAAACTTCACTTCGGCGATCGTCAGAAACAGACCCAAAGCGGATGCCAACAGCCCGAGCGAGACCGCAGCATTCCTGTTGCTCGCAGCCAACGAGGCTTCCATCCGTTCTTTTTGCTGAGCTTCGGGGGCATTGCCGCTTAACTCGCGTAAATGCTCCGGCAATTCAAAGACGGGCGGCATGACCTCAAGTGCGCCCCAGACCAGGAGGGTGACAATTGCCGAGAGGAATAAGCCTGGAATTGGCGATATCAAAAGTGCCTTTTCTCCAACTCGCGTCTGAGCCGACAGGCTACCAGACGAAATCCGCTCAGCGCTGGTCTCGCCAGCAACGGCAGGCCCTTCGTCATCGTTTGGTTCGTCTTCTCGCATGGTTCACCATAGTTGGAACATATTCGATCACGGGAAAACGACGACAAAAATGATCACTCAAATGCGTTTCCAGGGATTTGATGGGTTAGACACGCCCGCCATAGTCATCTCCGATAATTATTATTCTGCCATCGACCAAATCACAATACAACCAACTCGCTGTCATTGTACGCGTCCGGCAAAGACATGTTGTTCCTTGAGCCCCGTTGGCGAATCGATGACGAGAAACGGCCATCGTCAAGGCTGCTTTGGTTGACGATCGGTGTGTCTTCGGCGACTTCCGGTTCGGAACTTCGCGACAAATCGATGCGCCATGCAACCTGTCAAATTGCAGGCGATCATCGCCGGTGTTTCGAACGCCGTGCTGATGGTGCGCCGCCTGCAAGTCTTCCCGCGGCGCTTCCAACATGGCGGCCGCCACTGGATCGGCAGCGCGACACTGGAGGACCGATTCTGGAACGTGGCGATGTCGACGATACGCACTTGCCGGCGCCGTGCGTGCCGACCCTCGATGGCGTCCACTGGGAATCGTCGTCAACGCTTCTGTCCGGTCAGGACTCAGAAAGTCCGCAGTGGAAGTCACGCAAACAGTACATGCGAGCGGAGGAAAAGGAAGCTTCACCGTGTGT
>JBDOMX010000035.1:0-2094 GCA_039831615.1 Planctomycetaceae bacterium | reverse complement strand
GAGCGGAAAGTCAACGACCAGGCACCTGAGCCCGGTGAGCAGCCTTCAGAATCACAGCCACTTGATCATCAGTGAATCCGGCGTCCCTCAATCGCTGGGCGAAATCGCGAACCCATTCGGATTGAGCCAAATCTGAGCCACTTTGGCCGGCCTGATTCGCCTTTGCAGTGTTTTTGCGTGCGGGTTCGAGTCCCGCCTCGGCTAGTTTGGAAATATGAACAGTCGCGACGCTTTGCCCACCAGCAAAACAAACACTTGTTTTTGAATCGTCCGCCTCTGCTTCGTGTTCTCCAGCTTGTGCGTCTTTGCACGTCGTCGTGGCCAAAAAGTGGCCACAGGCCAATGTTGTCGGCGCGTGCGTTTTGCTTTGCCTCAGCCAGATCCGTTCGATCTGGCGCGTACTTGACGTGGTGCCACGCAAGACCAGCCTCGACCAATGCCAATTGATCAGCGTTCCATCGTGGTCAATGTCAGCAACCGTTCGATCGTATCTGTCATCACCTTGCGGAACGATACGGACAATCTCTCCGGCGACTAATTCCTTCAGCATCTGAGTGGCATTATTTCCGAATGGCTGTCCTCGCTCTGGCGTGTCGATTCCACTGAACCTGATCCGAATCGTTTCCTTGTCGTCAGTCAGAACGTCGATCGTGTCGCCATCCACAACCTTGATGACTTTGCCTGTGAACTCTCCTGGATTCTCATCTACTGGCTGTTCTGTGACCGCCGTAGACGGCTCAGACGACGGTGTGACGGACGGAGTTTCCTGAGTCTGACTCTGTGGCTGGGTCAGGTGTTCGAGATCGCCACAGCCAGACAGTAGTAGCAGGACAGTTAGCAGAAGTTGCGTTTTCATGGTGCTAATTCGCTTTTGCAATCAGTTCGCCTCTGCTCGTCGTTTCAGTTCCGCGCTCAAGCTGTGTACCACATGAAGATTCACCAGGCTTTCGTCCGCCGCGATACCTTCAGCGTCAGCCTACCAAACCGGCAACCGCGCAGCCACAAACGGGGCGTTGCCGTGAAGAAAGACGCTCGACAACGACGATCACCGGGCGTCGTATTGACGATCAGTCTACAGGCCCGTGGCTAACCTGCCCCGGCAACCAACTCGCGAAGTCGATTGTGAACGGCAAAAGCCGGAAACCTTGACTCCGGTACGAGCGGCTGACCGTTTTGTTTCGCCGTGGGAACAACCGTCTTAGGTGAGACTGTCTTACGCTTTGATTTTCGGAGAAGCTCTAACATTTTGGCCAGGTGGGTAAGCCGCCGGGTCGCACGGTCGAGTTGCCGCTCAATGTACCCCAAGGTCGGCACATGGGTTGAATCGGTTTGCGCGAGCACAGTGGATCGATAATTCGTTTGGATGTGCGTCACTAACAACTGTTCCACAATCAGCTTTTCCAGCGGGCCATCATTCGACTCCGTCAGATCATCCCGGAGTTGGTCCATCCGCATTCCCACGGCTTCCGCCTGGATCAGGTCGTCACCAGCGTACCTTCGGATCCAACTGACCAGGGCATTTCCTGCGATGTCTCCCAGGGCCTGGAAAAGGCTCGGGGCGGTCTTCAGTAGGTCCCGGATCTCGGGCAGGGCAGTCGGATCGCCCGTCTTTGCTCTACGGATCAACTCTGCAGTCTGCTCGAGTGTCTGTTGTTGAGTTTCAGGGAGTGCTTCCATGCCGCTTCCTCCACTGGCCTTTGTGTTGGTGAAATCCTCGGCAAACGAGAGTTGCGGTCGTGATGCACGTGAGGGCCCGCTGCACAAGCTCCAGGGGGGTGTCCACTAGGCTGTCTTCTGCCTTGGTATCTTTGAGCTTTTCTCGCTGCCTGCGTCGCTCTGCAACCTGTTCTGCGACCTCGGCAGCAAACGGGCCTGGGAGGTAGGTGGTGAGCACACGGTTACCCACTCGGCGGTTGTGCTTGAATCGTTTGTTGTCGGCCGTCCATGCCATTGAATCTGCCCATGCGGATAAGACTTTGCCTACAACCTCGGTGTTTCTCTTCTTTTGGCTCTAGCGACGAAACAGTGGGTAACTTACAGGTGACATGCGACCCTGGCTGTCAGACATGAGCGCCTCTGGAATCTGAACAACAA
>JBDOMX010000177.1:0-2095 GCA_039831615.1 Planctomycetaceae bacterium | reverse complement strand
ACAGCATCGTCGTCGGATCGGCAGACGGTTCGCGATTGCGGCGAAGGAAGTGACGAAAGCTGATTGGCGGGAGTTCAGCAAGGACAAAGAGGTGTTGGCGGCGGACGATAGTCAACTGGCCGCTTTCATCTTCGCGGATGATTCGCCGATGACGGCCATGACATGGTACGAAGCAGCCTGGTACTGTAACTGGCTGAGCGCTCACGAAGGGATTCCCAAAGATCAATGGTGTTATGTTCCCAATCCGGAAGGCAAGTACGCTGCCGGCATGAAGGCCAAACCGAATTTTCTGGAATTGACGGGATATCGTTTGCCGACGGAGGCGGAATGGGAGTATGCCTGTCGCGCCAACAGCGTGACAGCTCGTTGTTACGGACTCAGTGTACCCCTGTTGCCAGAGTACGGCTGGTATGAGACGAATAGTCAGCGCCATGCCTGGCCGGTGGCCAGTCTGAAACCGAACGACTTCGGCCTGTTCGACATGCACGGAAACGCCATCGAGTGGTGCTACGACTTGGGCCTGGAGTATCCGGTAGGTGCCGACGGCGTTCTCGAAGACACACCGGCAACGGATACCGTGTCGGACGCTGATAAGCGCATTTTGCGTGGCGGGTCGTTTTATCGATTCGCGGAGATTTTGCGTTCGGCGAACCGCAGCTTCGTTCAACCCAACAACCGGGCCAACGATGTCGGTTTTCGCGCGACGCGGACGATCCCCTGAGCTGCGTCCGGTCTGACGACGGCTCACAACCATCAAATCACCACAGAAGAAGAGGGGCCATTATGAACGCCACCCGATCGCGAGCGTCACGTGCTGCTCTGGTTGCTTTGTTGATTGTTGTTGCGGCATCCACTGCGGACGAGAACCGTGTCCAGTCTCAGAAGCGGCGGGTTCCCACACAACGTGTGTTTCGGCGGGACAAAAATGGTGATGGAAAAGTGAGCCAGGCGGAACTCCCCCAAGCTGCCTGGGCGCGTCTGAAACACCTCGATAAGGACAACGACGGCCAGCTCACGAAACAAGAATTGCAAAGCTCCGCTGGACGTCAGAAAAAATCTCCACCAAAGAAATTCAAGCCGCCCTTTGAGACCCGGAAATTCCAGGGATCCCATGGGGAAACAGTCGACTACGGATTGTTTGTTCCGAAATCGGCAACGCCCGAGAAGAAGCTGCCTCTTGTGCTTTGTCTGCATGGCATCGGTGGTTCAACCGAAGCGTCCAAGGCCCTCACCGCGAAGGAACGCAGAGACAAATATCCCTGCATCGTGATGGTCCCCAGATGCAACGTCAAAGAAGCCCGTTGGGCGATCAATCCTCTACGTGGGAAAGGCGATCACAGAAGCATGACTCCCGAACTTATGGAAACACTGGATTCCGTAATCAGGGAACATCCCGTTGATTCAAATCGAGTCTATATCACGGGCCAGTCCATGGGGGGCATGGGGACCTGGGGCCTGCTTGCGCAACACTCAAATCGATTCGCGGCGGCGATTCCCGTTTGTGGTGGATGGTCTCCGAAAGCGGCAAAGCACATGACCAAGATTCCCATCTGGGCATTTCACGGCGAGAACGATCGGGCCGTTCCCGTAGACGGGTCTCGCAACATGATTGCTGCGCTCAAAAAAGAGGGAGGTTCCCCCAGATACACCGAGTACGAAGGTGCGGGCCACGGTATCTGGCAGCGGACTTATCAGAATAACGAGATCTGGGATTGGCTCTTTTCCCAGACACGCCCCGACAAATCCAGGTAGCTCAAACAACTCGGCAGCGAGGTGTTTCGGAAAAACTGCTGGGCGCGGTCACGTGGCCCATGGTGTTTTCATCGCGCGGACTTACCATGTTCGCGACATCCAATTGTCTGTCGTCCCCTACGCCGCCGCGACCTCTGTTACCGCCACCGATGTCCAGCGTCATCCGTTCCGTACCGACTGTCGGGGCCCCGATCACAGTGAACGTCGGCCAGCTTGAGGCGTGCGATACAGGCGGCGTGCGATACAGGCGGCGTCGGCGAATACTGGCTGTGGCAACGCCAAGCATCAGGTGATCGTCTTGACGATCTTGGACTTGAAGAACTCGGCGGTCACTTTGAACAGA
>JBDOMX010001176.1:0-2097 GCA_039831615.1 Planctomycetaceae bacterium | reverse complement strand
ATCAATTCGCACAATGGCAGAAAACTGTTGACCTCAGTGAACTGTCAGCGCCGGTACCCGTCGTCGATTTGTCTTTTGAATCACGAGAACAACTGCCGGAGGCGGCTCTTGTGGTCGACGGACAAGTCGGTCAGGCGGTTCGTTTTACCGGTGATGAAGGAGTGCAGCTGAAGGATCAGGGCGCGTACGAACGGACAGATTCCGTCACCATCGCCGCGTGGCTGCGTCCAATGCAACTCGGCGTCCGGATGGTCGTCTGTCACAATTCTAAGCCCGTGTGGGAAGTCGGGCAGCGGGGACTCGAACTGGCTATTGATTCGGATGGTCGCATCCAGTTCAGCCTTTGCCATTTTTGGCCGGGGAATGCTCTGCGGGTCACCACAAATCCGTCACTGACAGCTCAAACATGGACACACGTCGCTGTCACCTACGACGGGTCGAGTCATGCTTCCGGGATCAGGATCTATCTGAATGG
Organism: Planctomycetaceae bacterium; assembly: GCA_039831615.1. Taxonomy (GTDB): domain Bacteria; phylum Planctomycetota; class Planctomycetia; order Planctomycetales; family Planctomycetaceae; genus S139-18. Next base: position 1,622 of record JBDOMX010001176.1, on the reverse strand, counting down.
ATCAGCCACTTTAGTTGATACTGTTCGTGACAATTTGTACGACACCACACTGCTGCCCGCCGACAGAAAATCTCCGTTTGAAATCGGCACCCGGTCAGCCGATGTGGGGTTCCGGCACGGCGACGTTGATGAATTCCGTCTATATGATTCCTGCCTGACAAAAATCGAACTGGACGAAGTCAGCGGTCGGGCGTCGGGGCCACCTGGCCACGATGATCTGCTGAGTTTTTATACTTCGCGTGTCGACGAGTCGTGCGCTGTGGCTCGTCAGGATGTACATCGGGCTCGTGTTGCTGAAAACAACTTCGTCGCGAATCTTCGCTCCATCATGATCATGAGTGAACTTCCGGGACCCGCCACGGCGCCGATTCTGGTGCGAGGAGTCTACGACCAGCCAGGCGAAGTGGTTCCGGCCGGAGTCCCGGCGGCGATTCTTGATCCAGGAACGTCGCCGCCGCAGAATCGTCGGGAGCTTGTTGACTGGATGCTGCGGCCTGACCATCCTCTGGTGGCTCGAGTGGCCGTGAATCGCATCTGGAGAATGTTCTTCGGACAGGGACTCGTAAAAACTCTCGAAGACTTCGGCAGCCAGGGGGCTCAGCCTGTCCATCCTGAGCTGTTGGATTACCTTGCCGCTCACTTCATGGAAAGCGGCTGGGATGTGAAGGCACTGTGTCGCCTGATTGCGACGTCCGCCACGTATCGCCAGTCCTCTCGACCGCGAGCCGATCTCATCGAACGCGACCCGGACAACCAGCTTCTGGCACGAGGACCACGACACCGGCTGAGCGCTGAACAAATCCGGGATGCTGCGTTGACTGCCAGCGGATTGCTCTCGGAAAAATTTGGCGGTCCGAGCGTCAGACCAACTCAGCCGCCAGGACTCTGGAAAGAAGTCGGCCCGAAGACTTTTACGGCGGATGAAGGAGAGGGGCGATTCCGTCGCAGCCTGTATACGTTCTGGAAGCGCACCGTGCCACCACCCAACATGATGACGTTTGACGCCGTCAGTCGCGAAGTCTGCGTTGCCCGACGGGAATCCACCGTGACACCCAACCAGGCTCTCGTCCTGCTGAACGATCCGCAGTTTGTGGAAGCGGCTCGCGCCCTGGCCGTCGAGATCATGTTGAAACACCAACAAACAGAGCCAGCCATCACGGAAGCATTCCGCAGACTGACGGGCCGGCATCCGCGTGCCGAGGAAACTCGGGAACTTTTGCACGCTCACACCAGTCAACTCCGGATCTTCGACGCTGACCCCGATGCTGCCGAAGAATTCATCAGCCTCCGAACAAGTTCTCGTGACCAGTCACTGCCCGCGAAGGAACTCGCCAGCATGACAGCCGTTGTTCAGGTGATCATGGGATTCTTTGAGTTTCAGGTAAAACTATGACGCGCGTCCCGCGACGTACATCTGGATCCGTTGTTGGCACCGCAGGTCGATGCAGGGGGCTGGAGTCAGACACACCGTCGCGACGGACGCTATTGAGTCGATGTGGCTATGGGATTGGCTCGTTGGCGCTGAGCGACCTCGTGTCGTCCGATGGGGGATTTGGATTTGGCGAGGAATCATCGGCGTCGGGACCTCAGACGATGCCTCGTGCCAAACGGATGATTTTTCT
>JBDOMX010000678.1:0-8947 GCA_039831615.1 Planctomycetaceae bacterium | reverse complement strand
CTTGCGGTCTGTTTCAACGCCAGCCAATCCTGCGTCGATTCGTTCCGCAGCTGCACGCAGGGCGTCCCTGCGGTTGACCTGCCCGATGAGTTGACCACCACGAATCACCATTAGCCTTCGAAACTCAGAACCGTGAAACCGGTCGATGATTTCATCCAGTCGGGTGTCTTCAGTGATTTGACGTCGTTCGTCGCGATCCAGCCACGCAGTCACCTGAGCTGATGGCAGTTGTTCCCAGCATAATCCGACAAACACTCGCGTCGCGGACTTCTCGGAGAAGACGCCGAGCAGGTTGCCCTGATCGTCAATCACGGGCGCTCCGGAGATGTGGTTTTCCAGCAGCAGTGTGGCTGCCGTGAATGTGTCGATTGAGGAACGAAGGACCAGGTCCTGGTGCATCAGATCAGACGCTCTGACTGAATGCAGGGGCGAGCTGTTTCCGGGATGCTCCATATCTGCCAGTTCAAGCGCTCCAATAGCCGTCCCTTCAGAAAATCGTCCCGCGAATTGATTGTCCGGTTCGACAACCGGAAGTCCCGAGACGCCGTGCGAGATGAGGGAATCAATTGCATCGCGGACATGTGTTTGAGGAGTTGTCAGTCGAAGACGAGTCGTCATGATGTCGGCGGCTGTCACCGTGGAAGTGTCCATACAATTCCTTCGTTGATGGCGTATCTGAATACGAAGCGATCCCGGTGCGTCTGAAAGATACGTCACTCCCCCAAACATCTTGTGAATCGCGAACCGCCATTCTCATCAGACGTTCAGAGCATGGCAATGTGGGATTTCCCATTTTCCAACAAGAATGCCCTAGTTTCAGGAATGTTGCCGTCCTTCTATTGACTTTCGTTTTCAACTGACAAATTCAACCTGGTCCGGAAATCAGGAATTATCCACCTGTCCTGGTTTCGCTTCAGTGGACACCTAGAATGAACGGTGGTCGTGTCGGCACCGGCATCAGGTGCAGCGATCGCGATGTTCGCAGCCATTCCACGGCTGCTGCTGATCACAATGAGCGACGTCGACTTGTCGGTTGACAGCTGAATTCATTCGCCATCCATTCCGATGAGCCCTCACGAAATGTCCCTCCCGTCGTTTAGTGTTCGCAACTCGGTGCTGGTGAACATGTTTATGCTGGTGCTCCTTGCATCCGGCTTCGTCTTTGCCTTCACGCTGCAACGGGAGATGTTTCCGGAGTCTCGGCCCGACAAGCTGTTGATTTCCGCGGTCTATCCTGGTGTCCAGCCGGAAGACGTCGAGAAGGCGGTGACGATTAAGATCGAAGAAGCCGTTCGCAGTCTGGAAGGCATTGAGAAGGTGGAGGCTCAGGTCGGTGAGGGAATCAGTTTCGTCACGCTGACGATCTCCCAGTCGATCAGCAACGTGGATGCGCTGATGCAGGAGGTCCGCAACGAACTGGACGCCATTCAGGATTTGCCGGACGGCGTCGAAGAAATCAGCCTGCGCAAAGTGGAGCCCCAGCTGCCGGTGATTGCGATTTCGGTGTTCGGTGAAGGCGACGAGCGGGATCTCAAACGCGCAGCAAATCGCCTTCGAGATGATTTACTGAAGTTACCCGGCGTGACCAAAGTAGAGCTGAACGGTATCCGTGATGATGAAATCTACGTGGATGTGATGCCGGATCAGCTTTTGAAATACGACGTGACATTTGAAGAGATTGCGCTCGCGATTCGCGGGGCCAATCTGGATGTCAGCGCCGGACGTCTCAAAGGGAACCGCAGCACGGTCGCCGTCCGTACGCTCGGCGAGCAGCACCAGGCTGATGGGCTGGAGGAGATCATTGTGCGTGCCGAAGCCGATGGCCGGCGCATTCAGCTGAAAGACGTTGCCACGCTGTCAGATTCATTTGTGGATACAGACCTCAAGTCGGAATTCAACGGTCGGCAGGCGGTCGATGTCGTCTTGTTCAGCGGCCAGACAGATGACGTGGTGCAAATCGCAGCTGTCATTAAGACGTGGGTCGGGGCGCGGAACGGTGAACCTTATGCCGGCCCGTCACCCGGACTTTCGCAAGCGCTGACCATGCTGGGACGCGCAGATCTCTACCAGATCGATCAGCAGGCGCGCAGCCATCCGTTTAATGCCGATTTCGAATACCAACTGCACACAGACATTGCTCGCTTTGTGGAAGGGCGTTTGGATTTGATGCTGCGGAACGGGAAGGTGGGGCTGATTCTGGTCCTGATCTCGCTCAATATGTTCCTGAACTGGCGCGTCGCCTGGTGGGCTGCTGTGGGGCTGGTCGTTTCCTTTATGGGCACGTTCACCGCCATGTATGTGGTGGGCGCATCCATCAATTTGCTGTCAATGTTCGGGATGATTATTGTCCTTGGGATCATTGTGGATGATGCCATCGTCATCGGTGAAAATATCTATCGGCATGTTGAGGAGGGAATGCCGCCGCAGCAGGCGGCGATCGTGGGAGCCGAAGAAGTGATGTGGCCGGTGATCGTTGCTGTGGCAACGACGATTGGTGCCTTTGCTCCGTTGTTTTTTATCAGCGGGCAAATTGGTGATTTCATGGCGCAACTTCCGTTGGTTGTGATTGCGGCTCTCTCGATTTCACTGATTGAGGCTCTGGTGATTCTTCCGGCGCACCTGAAGAATCTGCCGAAAATGACCCCCGTCGGAACCGGTTCTGACAAGGTCAGCGCTGCCGCCGGGGTGAAGAACCGGATGATGCAGAGATGGCTGCTGACTCCTTATGAAGCTGTGCTGCGCAGCTGCTTAAAATGGCGATACGTGACAGTCGCATCGTCGATTGGGGCCTGCATTCTGGCGGCAGGACTGCTGGCAGGCGGCGTTGTCAAGTGGGCCTTTATCCAGGACATGGACAGTGAAACTCTGATCTGCGGTCTGGAGATGCCGATTGGGACAACATCCGATCGCCTGCAGGAAGAACTGGACCGCCTGTCGGACTTTGTCGTTGATGAGGGTGCATTCCCGGAGGTCATCAACGTGCAGACGACTGCCGGCCGTCAGTATGACTTAACCGGTGCCGGATCTGTGGGCTTCGACGACCAAAGCCATTTGGGACAATTGGTGATTGAGTTGTGTCCGGCCGACGAACGCACGCGGTCCAGCACCGAATTGCTGTCGTCGCTCCGTAAATTCTGCGAAGAGCAGCTGCGTGGAATGAATTCTGTCCGCTGGGACGCAATGAACGGCGGACCGGGCGGCCGTGATATTCAGGTGAGTCTGTCCGGATTGACGAATGAACAGCTCCCCAAAGCGACACGGGATCTCAAACGCATGATCGGTGAAATCGAGGGCGTCTTCGATCTCGACGACGACCTCGATCTCGGACGCCGCGAGCTGCGACTCAGGCTGCGGGACTCAGCGACACCAACAGGTGTCACCGTGGCGGGGCTGGGAACTCATGTCCGTGGTGCACTGTTTGGCCAGGAAGCCCGCCGAATCACGCGCGACCGTGAGGATGTCAGGATCATGGTGCGTTATCCGGAGGAATACCGCACAAACACCTGGAATGTGGAATCAATGTGGCTTCCAGGACCAGGACTGCCTGGGCAGCGGAGCTGGATTCCCATGGACGAAATCGCATCAGCCGACATGGGGGTCGGCTACTCAACAATCACGCGGTATCAACAGACACGTTCTGCCACGATCACGGCTTCTGTCGACGATACTGTCGTCCCCAGCACGAGTACCGTGCAGCGGGTGATCGAGCAGCATGTGAGCAATCAGCTGTTGCCGATTTATCCGGAGCTTGAAGTGGAATTCCTGGGCGAAGCGGAGGAAATGCGAAAATCATTTGGCTCACTGCGGATGGCATTTCCCGTGGCGCTGTTGATCATCTTTGCCATGCTGGCCGGCCTGTTCAAATCGTACACTCAGCCGATCGTTGTGATGTCCGCAATCCCGTTCGGATTTTTGGGAGCAGTTATTGGTCATTGGATCACGGGGGAGACGTTCACCATTATGAGTTCCATCGGACTTGTTGCCCTGGCAGGAATTCTGGTCAACGATTCACTCGTGCTGGTCGATTTCATTAACAAACGGGTTGCCGCAGGACTCTCACCACTGGAAGCCAGCGTCGATGGAGCGCGCAAACGATTGCGTGCGATCCTGTTGACGACGCTGACCACGGCCTCCGGACTGGTGCCTTTGATGTTTGAGAACAGTTTTCAGGCCAAGTTCCTGATCCCCATGGCTGTGACCCTCACCTTCGGACTGATCTTTGCCACAGCTCTCACATTGATTCTGGTCCCCTGCCTGAATCTGATTCGAGATGACGTGATGACAAATGTCCTGCGGCAGTCCTCCGGATCCGTCCCGGCGGATGACGATCTGCCTGCCGACCGCTCACAGCACCAGGAGCGGATGCCTGGTTCGGTGTGACAGCCGATTCCAGGTGTCTTCATCGCCAGTCCGCGTCGTCAGTTCCGTTCTCTTTCCTCTGCATGACCTGCCGCTTCTATGCCAAATTTTTCGGGACTCAATGCCCCTCAGCGCGACGCGGTTACGACGCTGTCGGGTCCTCTGCTGGTGCTGGCAGGAGCAGGCACCGGCAAAACTCGAGTCATCACGTATCGCATGGTGAACCTGATCGCAAACGGAATTCGCGCCGATCGCATTCTGTCGGTGACCTTCACCAATAAAGCGGCCAAAGAAATGCGGCACCGCACAATGCAGCTGCTCGGCCAGCGAACTGGTCCCAAACCTCTGGTGACAACGTTTCATGCCTGGTGTGTGCGAGTTTTGCGAGAGGACATTGAGGCACTTGGTTACCCGAAGCAATTTACGATCTACGATCGAGGTGATCAGGAGGCGGCGGCACGCAAAGCGTTGAGAGATATTCGTGTTGGTGAGAAATCTCTGCGGCCTGGAGATTTGATTAGTCGCATCAGCCGCTGGAAGATGTCCGGCGTGACGGAAGATCGTGCCGGCGACTTTGTGGAATCCGACTTCGATTCGCTGGCATCCATGGCATATCGGCGGTACCAGCAGCAGCTGAGAGGGTCTGGTGCGGTCGACTTTGACGACTTACTCCTGCTGACCGTGCGTCTGTTTCAATCCGACGAGGCGATTCGTCAAAAACACCAGGCGCGCTTCGATCACGTGCAGATCGACGAATATCAGGACACCAACGGAGTGCAGTTCGAGCTCATGGCTCACATGGTCTCGGCACACCGCAACATCTGCGTTGTGGGGGATGATGATCAGTCCATCTATGGCTGGCGCGGCGCCGAAGTGGAACACATATTGAATTTCGGCGGTCATTTTCCTGGCACGAAAACGATTCGACTGGAGAACAACTACCGGTGCACCGATCAAATCATCAATTTTGCGAATCGCCTCGTACGTCACAACCGCAACAGGCATGACAAGAAACTGATCGCTCACAAACGTGAGGGCGCTCCGGTCCGCATGCTCGCCTTCGAGGACGAAACAGCAGAGTCCGAACATGTCGTCGGGGAAATCGAGTATCTCATCAGTGAACTGGGTGTGCGACCGGGTGATGTGGCGATTCTGTTTCGCACCAACGAGCAGCCTCGGCTCTTTGAAACGGAGATGAGACGTCTGAATGTCCCTTATCGGCTTTTTGGCGGGCAGTCATTCTTCGACCGCAAGGAGATCCGTGACGTCCTGTGCTATTTGAAAGTCCTGGCCAGTCCCCACGATGAGTCTTCATTGCTGCGGATCATCAATACTCCGTCAAGGGGGATTGGATCTTCGAGCACCGAAAAGCTGGTTGCGCTCGCAGTCGGCCGGGGAATTCCGCTGTGGAAGGTGATACCGGAAGCGGCTGAGGCGGGCACCGTCCCTGCCCGAGCTCTGGCGGCCGTGGCAGCTTTCCGCCAGTTGCTGGATCGGTATCAGACAGAAATGTCAGACCATCCCGGCCAAATGGCGGAGATCACCCGTCGATTGCTGAAGGAAATCGACTACGATTCTGAAATCAATCGACAATACAAAGAGGAATCGCAGCAGGAGCAGCGTCGCGCTGTCGTGGAGGATCTTGTGAATTCGATGGGCCAGTATGTTGAACGCGAATCGGCACCGTCGCTGACTGGATTTCTGGAAACGACGGCTCTGATGGATCGCGACGAAGACCCTAATGAAAAGGAAAACACAAATCTGGTGTCGTTGATGACTTTACACTCGGCCAAGGGTCTGGAATTCCCGCGGGTTTACCTGGTTGGTATGGAAGAAAACCTGCTGCCGCACAAACGCAGTGTCGAGAGTGGTCTGGAAAAGGACATTTCGGAAGAGCGGCGACTCGCGTACGTCGGCTTGACGCGAGCGATGGATCACTTGACGTTGACTCGTGGTAAATCCAGGATGAAGTGGGGCAAACGACGCGAATCAATGGCTTCCCGGTTCCTGTTCGAAATGCAGGCCGAACCCGGTCAGCAACTTCAGGAAGAACATGTCGGAGAAGACGAGCAGAATGAAGTGGCCGGTATGGACGCTCCATTTTGAATTGATGCTCTTATCAGGCTCGTCGTCATTCCGGTGGCTGGATGCGACGGCCCCCGCAGGAGCATCACATCAGGAGACTAACCCTGTATCGATCTGCGTATAGACGGACCGCAGTCGGGAAGCTCCGCGTGGCGAGGGTCAGGTGGCTGGCGGCTGCCGTACAGATGACAGTTCTGCTACTGCATCCCGCGGCCTGCGCTGCTGACGGGGACCCGGCCGGTCCACTTCGACTGGAATTGCTGCAGCTGACCTCTGAGCCGTTCAGTGGGTTGCTGACCCGCTTCAAACGGCCGGTCAGTCTCCAGTTGCGCGTGACGAACGAAACCGACAGTCCCCTGCTTCTCGAACGCGCCCGATTGAAGGTGTTTTGTGAAGACGAACTCTGCCGCCGGGCAAGTCCGAGTCGTCCGCGCCTCTTCATGGACGAACCTCAGGAACTCGCTCCCGGAGAGACAGTTGAAGGCTGGGTCGCCTTTCGAGTCAACCGATCGGCCTCGACTGAACCGCCACTCCGGCTTTCCTGGGAAATCGGCGATGCGATCCAGTCCATCAGTCTCAATCAGGTTCTGCGAGATCTGGTCAATTGCCGCGTGGTCCAGGTGGGCTATGAGAATCGCATCAGCATTCTGTCGATCGACCGCTCGATCGATCTCATGACACTGTGGGTGCTGGACGAACAATTCCGCTCCCTCAGAAACCGGGGAGTGGAGCGGCTGGTGCTTAATGTGGATTTGGGAAAATCAGCACGTCTGCCTCCGAAAATATCGAACTGGCTTCAGCTGGCAAACCGGACGGCCATGGCAAATCGCCGAGTCATCGTACGCGGATTTCCGGCACCGGTGCAGTTTGGCGAGTTTCACGTGTGCGGGTATCAATATGGAAACAGTTCCACGGGCAGCATCATGCATCAGTCACTGGAACTGGCAGTGGCTGCTGCAGCGCGCACCCTGTATGAGCGACTTCCCACAGCGGCTGCGGAGGCACAACTGGACTCCACCGAAGCCGGAATTCGCCGAGCGGCCATGGAAAGCTGCATCGATCGTCTGTCGTCGGCTGATCTGTCGCGCATCCTGAGCAAGGTCGAGTCCGGCTTCGGCAGTGATCGACAGCTGGTACTGGAATTGCTCGATCGCGTCAGCAATCCACTGGGGTTGCAGACGCTGCGCGCCACGCTGCTTTCGTATCTGAATGCACCACGCGATACAAGTGTTTCGTTTGCCCCCGCGACCGCGGCAGTGGCAGCTGAAACCCTTGTTCGCTGTATTGGACCCCAAACGGAAGCCGTCCTCGCTGAGGTTTGGGCGGCAGCTCACGACAACGAGTCAATCCGGACTCTCATCATTGAAGAAGTCCTGCGCACCCGTGATTACCGCTGGGTTCCGCTGGCTGCTGACTTCGCCGCCGAACAGCTGGATCATTTTTCTGCCGATCAGTCCAAAACCGACACGACCACTGAGGAATCGAAGCCGAGCGTGCGCGACCCAAAACTCCTCCGAAACGTGCTGCAATTCCTGTACAACAACGATCCCGGTTTTGTCGTTACTGCACGGCAGCGCCTGCAGGATGTGACGTCGCCTGACATTCAGGATGAACTGTTGAGGATCGTGGTGGACGCCGGAGAGTTCGCGCTAGCCCGCGAGTGTATCACAAAGCGTCTTGATCATGGCGTTATCTCGAAGAAGCTCCTCGCGATGATTCACCGACTTCCCGATTCACAATGGACGTCGCGACTGTTAGAACTTCAAAGCAATAAAGATTTCCGGAAACGCGACCGTGCTCCAACACTCATGGCAGCCGTGCGGTGTGCGACCGACGAGCAGCTGGACATCATTATTGACGACGTCGACAGTCTCGATCAAGCTGTGCGAAGCCAGTTGTTCCGTCAGCTGATTACCATGAATCATCCGCGGTGCGTGGAACTGCTGAAGAAATCGCTGGATGGGAAGGAGACGGAATTCAGCACGGCGTTGAGGTCATTGACGTTCGGAATGTCTCCGGAAATCCTGCAGCTCGTTGTGAATCGTTATGACTTGATTCGGCATGCGGCGATTGAACGCGGAACTCTGGAAGGAACGGACTATCGTATGGCGGCCACGCTGTTGGCCCAGCTGGGACAGATTGATCATCCGGAAGCTCGCCGCATGATCAATCTGAGTGTGATTTCCCCGGAAGCCGGGCTCCGCAGGGAAGCCGCCAGTCAGCGGCAGCGGAGCGACAATCGTTCTCGCACCCGCATCCAAAAGTCGGAGATCTGGAAACTCAAGAAGAACAAACAATACGACGCGGCGATGGGAAAGGTGAATGCCCTGCTCGAACGGGATCCTTTCGATGCAGAATCCCTGATGATTCGTGCGTAGCTGAATCTGCGCGATGATCAGGTTGAGGCGGCGCTCGCGGATGTCGTGGAAGCAAACCGGTTGAGTCCTGGCGACGTGATCACGGAAAGCACGGTCGCGTTGGTTCACGTTCGATCAGGGCGAGT
>JBDOMX010001096.1:0-2109 GCA_039831615.1 Planctomycetaceae bacterium | reverse complement strand
CCGCGCCTTCGGTACGAATACGAATATCTGCCTGATACGCCTCGAGGATTGAACGCGTCATTGCCGCCAACCCTGGCGGACCGTAAACACTGAGAGGCACGCGGCGGCCAAGTACCCACGGCGTAAGCACGACGTCTGGATACCCCGCCGTATGATCAGAATGCAGATGCGTCAGAAACCCAATCCGAAGATTCGGAGGGCGCAATGCCGTCACGCCGGCCAAAGCAGCCGCTGCTGCCTGCCGGACAACCCCCGGACCAAAATCAATCAGATACGCAGTCTCGTCAACGACGACCGCCGTGGCTGGCCCTGACCGATCTGGTTCCGCGCCAGGCGTTCCCGTCCCGAGCAGCACAACTCGCGTACGGCCAGTGGGTACTGGCGGCGCCAGCGACTCTTCATCCGTTGCACTCAATGACGCATCACCCATGACATCATCCGCCTGGGACATCTCAGGTGGCGACGCACCGCATCCAACAACAAACAGCAGCAAGCAGAACCACCAGCCTGTACGTTTCACGATGACTTCCAGCAACAGCCGTCCTCTAGTCACGAATACCAGCCGGAAGATTGTCAGGTTCATCGCTCTGCCATGTAATTTCGAGCGTGCGCTCGTCGGGCCAACGTTCGTTCAGCGTATCACCGTAATACAGCCGTCCATTCTTCATCACATAGCGAATGGAATTGGTATGTCGAATATCATCGAGTGGATTTTCTTCAAGAACCACAAGGTCCGCGAGTTTGCCAGGCTCTATCGTTCCCAGATCTCCATCAAGTCCAATGGCTTCCGCGCCAAGAATAGTGGCCGCGCGCAAAGCATCGTACTCCGATAGCCCACCTGACTGCATCGCCCACAATTCCCAGTGGTAGCCGAGCCCTTGAAGTTGACCGTGACTGCCCACTCCGACGCGACCACCGGCTTCGACAATCGCTTTGACACCCTTCGCATGGTCCTCGAACACATACTCCTCATCGCGAAACCACCCCCCCGGGCCCGCGTCCACGCCGGCCCCGCGACGACGGGTTGACCCATCGAGGACCGAGTGTGGCGTGAATCGACGAAGTTTCTGGTCATCGTGTGGATTCTCACGCGTATAAAAATAATTCTCTCCGAACGGGCCACCATAAGACACCAATAATGTCGGGGTATAGGCAAGACCTGTCTCGGCCGTTAGTCGAACGACATCGTTATAAATCGGGAAAATCGGAAAGGAGTGCTCTTGCCCCGGATACCCATCCAATATCATCTCAATGTTGTATTTCATGTCGAGTGCCCCCTCAGTTGTCGGGAGCAATTCCTGTTCACGGGCGGCCATCAAAATCCATTGTCGCTGTTGACGATTACCAGAGGTATACATCTTGATGGTCTTGGTATCGTAGTAGTCACTGTAACGGCTCAGTACATCACGTGCATGGTCGAGGTCTTTAATTTGCTCGGCACTAAACACCCCTGGTCCGGTTGAATAAATACGTGGTCCCACAATGGATCCCGTCTCAACAAGATCACCGTAGGTCAACACATCAGTTGTCCCGGTCTGCGGATCTCGTGTGGTCGTGACCCCGTAGGCGAGATTCGCAAGATAGGCCCAGGGTTGCGCCTTATGCACACCAAACGTCGGCCGCATATGCGCATGAGTATCAACAAACCCTGGCACGATGGTCGTCCCACTCACATCAAAGATACGTGCAAAATCAGGAAACTGAACCGTCCCCCGGCGACCGATGGCCAGAATACGATTTCCCTGCACAATCAGGTCAGCATTTTCAATCACTTGGTTCCCACGCATGGTTACGACACGCCCACCGCGCAACACACCAAATCCATCGGGGAAATCGCGCTGCGCTTCTACCGTAATTCTGATTTCAGTCGCGAGATAGCCGTCATCCTCCGATGCGTCGTCATCTTCAGACTGATCATCGGGCTCCGCCTCCGTCCGAGCGGCCTCCACAGCACGAGCATCATCAATGTCGTAGATAAAGTGAGCGTTGCCAATAGACCAATGCGCAAGTCCGTCACGACTCCACACGGGAAACTGTCCACCAACCTCGGTCAACTGACGCACAGGGACAACAGCGCTTTCAGGATTCGCTACCGACACCGTTGGCGTG
>JBDOMX010000768.1:0-9013 GCA_039831615.1 Planctomycetaceae bacterium | reverse complement strand
TGAACTTGCATCGCCGAAGGCCGGATTGTATCTGTGGAGTGCGTCTGATAATCGGCTCATCCAGTTGCGGGACGATCAGTTTTGCTCGAATGGCAAAGCGGTGATTGAACAGGCCGCAGGGCTGCAGCTGTTTGACATCGACTCACCCCGCAAAACGATTACAGCCAGCGATCTTGATATCGGGGAAGGTCGTGTCGGTCAGCCCACCGTCATTGTCGATCTGACATCAGAGGACCTGTTTCCTGATGGCATGATTCTGACGCCCGACCACAACAGCCTGATTGTGGCGTTGTACAATCCACATGACGTAGAATCCGGAGAAGCTCGTCAGTACCGCATCCGTGATGGGGCGCTCGAAGCGGTGTGGGAATGCCCGGGCGCGGCTCAGGTGACCTGCCCCCAGCTGTTCCGCACCGCATCCGGAGTCAAACTGGTCCTCACGACAGCAGTTGAGCACCTGGCTCCGGAACGGCTCGCCAATCAGCCCAATGCAGGGTGTCTGTTTATCGGCGACACAGAATTCACCGACGTCGGGGATCAGCCACTGTTTCACGCGGGCGGGGCTGTCCGGCTCGTGACCTGAACATTTGCTGGTCTCATCCGCAGGCCGGCGTGTTGGTGTGTTTTGTTCCTCAAGAACCGCCCCGCATTTCCATCAGGATCTGCGTAGGTGATCGAAGTGATGGTTGACAAGGCAGGGAGAAACTGATGACTGCAGGAAATCTCGAAGAAGTCGTCCCGATCATGAATGTTGATGCCACTCCATTTGGCTCCATGCCCCTGGCGGAACAGACCCGGCATCTGGAAGTGGAAGGGTATGTCGTATTTCCGGAGATTCTTGACGCCGAACTGGTCCGCACGATCAAAGAGGAGATGGCTGATGCAGAAATGTGGCACCCGGACTACAGCACCGACCAAACTCGATCGGTGACACAGCCACAATGGGTCAGCCCGACGGTGGCAGAAACGATCGGTCATCCGCCCATGATTGAGTTTCTGACTCATATCATGGGTCCCGACATTGTGTTCACGCGCGGCTTCTATCAGCGAAGTCTGCCCGGTTGTCCTGGCATCTCCATGCACACCGATGGGCAGCCGCACGGATCGGATCTGTTCGGATATGAGGGAAGCTGTCCTCGACTGCTGCGCGTGCTCTACTACCTGGATGATCTCACCGTTAAAAGAGCCCCGTTTCGACTGATTCCCCGCTCACATCTGTCGTTCCATGCGGATGCCAGTCCCTATGTCCGATATCAATACCATCCCGAGGAGATTACTCTCGTGGTGCCGGCAGGATCAGCCGTTGTGGTCCCCTCGCTGCTGTACCATGGCAGCCATCCCAATTGCGATGACCAGCCACGAGAACTATTGCAGATGGGATATCGACCGGCGTGGGCCGGACCAATCCAGCCGGTCGACGAGTGGGATCCACAGCTCGTTGCCACGGCGCCGGCAGCTGCCCGGCCCTTCCTGCGGAGCCTGAACACGTCGGGATTTCAGTGGGAACAGCCGAATAAACCACAGGGCATGAAAACGGAAGCTCCGGGGCTCAATCCCAGCCGCTGGGGCGATCGGTGACAACAGCACTCGCACCAGTCCGGCGACGGGACGATGATGAGGTCCCGATGCTGAATCCGGTGCTCTGACATTCACTTCTGAGACGACTGAGATCTATGAAACACAGGAAAGTTTTAATCACAGGTGGTGCCGGATTCGTTGGAAGCCATCTGGCAGAACGCCTGCTGGAAAAAGGCTACGAAATCACGATTCTCGACGACCTGTCGACGGGTAACTACGACAATGTCGCCCACCTGGAAGGTCGAGACGGCGTGTCGCTGCTGATTGACACAGTGTTTAACGAATTGTTGATCGAAGATCTCATTCGCTCTCACGATGTCGTTTTCCATCTGGCATCAGCTGTTGGTGTCAAGCTGATCATTGATGAACCCGTCAAAACGATTCAAACCATCGTCGGCGGAACGGAAATCGTGCTGCGCTACTGCTCTCGATATCGCAAGCGTGTTTTGATCACCAGTACCAGTGAAGTCTACGGCAAAGGAACGGCGATTCCTTTTCGAGAGGACGACGACGTCGTCACCGGGGCGACGAGCAAGCATCGCTGGGCGTACGCGTGCTCGAAAGCGCTCGATGAATTTTTAGCGCTCGCTCACTGGAGAGAAACGCGTCTGCCGGTCGCCGTTGTGCGAATGTTCAACACAGTCGGGCCGCGACAGACAGGCAAGTACGGCATGGTCGTGCCGCGTTTTGTCCAGGCGGCGATGAAGAACGAGCCCCTTACCATTCATGGCGACGGTCAGCAGTCACGCTGTTTTGGCCACGTTGCCGATGTGGCCGAAGCCCTTGTGACAATTACGGAAACGCCCGAGTGTTTTGGTCGAGTCATCAATGTGGGAAATGATCAGGAAATTTCAATTGCCGATCTGGCAAAACGAGTCCTGTCAGTCGTCGGCGGCCAAAGTGAATTGAGGTACATCCCGTACGATCAGGTGTATGGTGACGGTTTTGAAGATATGCAGCGACGAGTTCCCTGTATTGACCGGCTGAAAAAGCTGACAGGCCACAGAATGGAACGCGATCTCGACACGATTATCGAGGACGTGCGTCTGTACTTCAGTACTCACGATTCTAACTGAGACTTCGTGATCTGGTGACTCGGACTGAACCCGATTGCTCTGTGCTGCACAGGCAGCACTCATGCGATGCGATGCGATGCGGTCGGAGAACGTCAGGCGCTGGCGCGACGCTGCGGCCGTGAACCGGCAGGGCGAATGGGGACAACGGAATCAGACGGATGCAGCAGCGACTCCGCCAGCCAGCTGTTTTGCTGTTTGAGCTCTGCCAGTTCCTGAAGCATCACTTCGTGCTGACGACGCAGAACCTGTTGTCCCTGCTCCAGTTTTTGCAACAGTGCCTGCACATCGTCGATCGGAATCACGTCACGCGGCTCTGCATCGGCCGAGTCGGTCTGCCGCAGCCGTGTGGCCAGCTCCTGCCACCCGCGCGTCGGCGTATGTTCCAACTCTTCGACGACGGCAATTTCTTCGTCGAGTGCATCGACGAGGTCCAATGCAGTGGCTTCAGACGCATTGATTGCACCCTGGCCATCATCCGGGACAGCAGATTCAGCCCCATTCAACAGACGTCGAAAAACAAGCGTGTACGGTCCGGCTTCAAGCAAATCGCCGTCGCTGAGGGGTGAATCCTCGACAGGCACTCCGTTCAGCAGCAGCAGAGGCGAACTGCACTGGCATGAAATCCGTGCGCTGATCCGGTCGGCGACGATGACCGCCAGAAGTTCCGGAATCGATTCGTCGCCAAGCCTGAGATGACACGCCTTGCCGCGACCGATCTGAAACGTCCCCGCCAGCATGGTTTCCAGGCGATGCGGCGACGACGGCGACGCGACGCCAATCCATGCAACGGCATCACCAGATGTCAGTTGGCCGGAAACTCTCACATCACCCTCCGTGGTGACTGGTCGGACACTCATGTCGAAATCCGGATCGTCTCATGAAACTGATATCAAAAGCGACCGGTATCTTTCTATTGATCGACCGGTGGAATCATTCGACGTCAGTAAAAGCCAGTAAAGAACGGCAAATGGCGGGGTGAGTTTGCGGTCTGGTCGCCAGTGCGTGCAGGAGCCGGTCATTCATGCCGAAAATCGAGTCACGCAGCAGGATTTGCCGCGGCACTCCCGCAAGTCCGCTCAGGCCCGATTCCGACACTCCTCCACGCAGCAGCCTGGTCATCCTTCTCCGACGTGGTGATTTCGCTAGACTCCGGGTGTGGTGGTTCCCAATCTCCTGTCGTGTGCTCGAGTCCAATGATGATCAACGTTTCTGTGAACGGCGAGAGTCGCCGCGTCGCTGACGACTCAACCATGGCGGATCTTCTGAGCCAGCTCAACATCAACAATCGCTACTGTGCGGTGGAGCGGAACCTGGACGTGGTCCCCAGAGAACTGCATACGAGTACCGTTCTCGCCGACGGTGACGCGATAGAAATTGTCACGCTTGTCGGCGGAGGATAATTCAGTCGTCGTCGTCAATGCGACACACGCAGGAAACAGTTGAGGGCAAATTGAAATGGCGACCGTGGATGTTGCACCGTCAGACAACGCAATTCAGCTGGGAACACACCAGCTGCAGTCTCGTCTCATTGTGGGAACGGGGAAGTATGCGACGTATGAGCTCATGCAGGAATGCCTGGGGCTGAGCGGGGCTGATGTTGTGACCGTCGCTGTTCGTCGGGAACGCCTGGTCGATGCGGACGGTCGTAACATTCTGGATTTCATCGATCTCAGTGAATTCACTATCCTGCCAAATACGGCCGGTTGTTTCACCGCGGAAGACGCTGTGCGAGTTGCCAGACTGGGGCGCGAGATTTTGCGGGGACTTGAGAATCCTGGTTCCGACTGGGTGAAGCTGGAAGTGCTGGGCGATACTCGAACACTCCTGCCCGATCCCGTGGCCACCATCGATGCGTGCCGCCAGTTGGTCGACGATGACTTTCAGGTGTTGTGCTATACGTCGGACGATCCTATTACCGCCCGGCGACTCAAGGAGGCCGGGGCGACGTCTGTCATGCCGGCCGGAAGTCCCATCGGCAGTGGACAGGGGATCCTGAACCGTGGCAACCTGAAGATCTGCCTGGAATACCTCAAAGAAGATGATCCTGATTACCCGGTCATCATTGATGCCGGCGTGGGAACCGCCAGCGATGTGGCGATTGCCATGGAACTGGGCTGCGACGGTGTGCTGCTCAACACGGGAATCGCGGGAGCAGACGATCCGGCTCTCATGGCCGTCGCCATGAGGAACGCCTGCCTGGCTGGACGTCAGGCATGGCTGGCTGGTCGGATTCCCCGCAAACTGTACGCGACCGCATCCAGCCCGGATGAAGGTTTGATTGACCTGAAGCCACAACGCAAACGATAGAGCAGTTTTCGAACAGTCGTGACGGGTCCTGGCTCGCGAGGGCAACGGATCATGGGCTCTGGCACTGCGGCCACGAGTCAGCGTCATACGCTGTAGAACCGAAATCGCGACAGCATTTCGACGGATTCAATCAAGCCGAAACAAACGTCTGCGGCAACGCAACTTCGCTCAGCAGACGCCGGTTGCCAAGGCACCGTCAGACGGTTGAGCGGCGCAGGTCGAGGTTTCTGATCGTGTTCCCTCGCGTCGATCCCCGACAACTCGAGCCGGAACCCCGACGGCAATTGCATAATCGGGAATCGGATTCAGCACCAGGGAGCCTGCTCCTACAATGCACTGTTTTCCAACATCTGCCGCCACTGTTGCACGTTCGCCAATCCATGATCCGGCACCGATTGTGACAGGAACAAACTCCCCGGGCTGTTCTCTGATGGGCACGTCCAGCCGGGACGTGCCATGCTGGCGACAACCATTCATGATGGAAACGTGAGACGCAATCAGGACGTCGTGTTCGATGGACACATGACCAATTGAGCAGAAGTTCCCGATATACGAGGATTGTCCGATCCGAATCCCGGGATGCACCATGAGAGTCGCGAATCCGATGCATGCGTCGTCACCACAGTGCTCCGCCGTGAATCGATAGAAGGCATGCCGCAGATACTCACCGGTCGTACCGGGCAACAAGCTGAACAGCTGAGACCAACCGGCAAATGCTGCGATTCGTCCCCTCAATGAAGCCTGGAGACCAAACAAACCCACAGCTGGCAATACCATCAGCTGCGAAGCTGCTCGAAGGATGGATTTCGCCATCGATTTCATGATTCTCTCTGCAAGCTGACATTGGTCTGTAACGATTGCCTGTGGTTTGGTGATCAGCACAATGGTACTGCGCCAACGTTAGCCCGACGATTCTTCACTTGTCGGCCACGATCTTTGCCCGAATGGAATGGTGGGTTGTGACGGTTTGACGGGTGTCGCGGTGCGCTTCGCAGTGTCGTGTTGATACTGTCGTGACCCTTCCCATGGTGATGTGAGAACAGACAATGACTAATGACGTCGATGAGTGGTTTGATGTTGTCGACGAGCACGACCAGGTGATTGATCGCCAGCGGAGAGGCGATGTGCATCGTCGGAGACTGCGTCATCGCGCTGTCCACATCTTTGTGCGCCGAGCGGACGGAAGGCTGCTGATTCACAAGCGGACAGAATCCAAAGAAGAGTTCCCCGGTGTCTGGACATCATCGGCGTGCGGACATGTCAGTTCCGGTGAAGACTACTCCACAGCGGCCGGCCGAGAACTCACAGAAGAACTCGGGATCACAGTGAAGCTGGAAAGATGTCACAAGTTCGACGCCTGTCCGGCAACCTGCATGGAATTCACGGAACTATTCGAATGCCGGTGGGAAGGCGAAGTGATACCCGATCCGACTGAAATCCAGACCATCGAATGGATCGAGACGGAGGAGCTGTCACGGCAGATTGACAGCTCAGCAGCACGTTTTTCGCCCGCATTTCTTCTGTTGTTTTCCTGGTACAAACAGCGACGACGCTGACCGTTAGAGCAGTTTTCGAAAAGTCGTGGCGGGTTCTGGCTCGCGGGGGCCATGGATCATGGGCTCTGGCACTGCCGCCGCGGCCACGAGTCAGCGTAATACGCTGTAGAAAACAGATGCACGGAGTTGGCACGCGGCTCCAGCGCAGATCCTGTCAGCTGTCTTCGTCGTCCAGTCGCCTGATCATTGCTCGAGCAATCATTTCCAGTGCGATTGCTGGAACGGTATGGGGGCCGGCAAATCTGGCATAGTCAACATCGAATCCGTTCGCGGACAACACGTCGCGCAACCAAACGGACGGTTCAA
This sequence comes from Planctomycetaceae bacterium, assembly GCA_039831615.1. Lineage (GTDB taxonomy): Bacteria > Planctomycetota > Planctomycetia > Planctomycetales > Planctomycetaceae > S139-18. The sequence continues at coordinate 2,190 of JBDOMX010000768.1, read as the reverse complement.
TAGGGAGGACCATATCTTCCGTGCCATGCGTCTGAATGACGGAGCATCCGGGATGTTTGTCGGCCAGATCCGTCCAGGCGGCTCGGCACAGCAACGTACCGGACATCAAAATGAGCATGGCTGGAGAAAGACCGGTGTGCAGGACGACATCAGTGCTCACCATCGCTCCCTGAGAGAATCCACCCAGAAACAGCTGGTCGTTGGTCAGTCCGGCGTCGCTCAGCATGGCCTTCACGGCATCTGCGAGTTGCAATGATGCAGACCGCAATCCATCGGGTTCGATTTCAGTCAGCTGTTTGAAGTCGTTGGTCTGGTGCATCATGGCCAGTTGAGCCATGTTGATGGGCCACCAGGCGCGGCCTCCTGGCATTCCCATGGGTCCCAGATCCAGAGGGGCTTCCGGAAACACAAATCGCACGTCTTCCGCGATGCGGGGACTGGCACGCCTCAATTCATCTGCCAGGGGAACCAGATCAGTACCGGGCGCTCCAAATCCATGCGCAAGGACAACCAGCAGACGCGGCGCCTTTCCATTGTCGTGAGCTGTTACGCGGCATTTGAGGTCCCCGTACTGTGTGGTTTGGACGGCAGCTGGCATTCAATCATCTAACTGGCAAAAACAGGATTGCTGAATTCGGTGGTCGAAGTCGACGTGAAGGGCATTGCAGGTCCTTCCTCGCCGTTAAGAAAACCTCGGCAATGGACCGCCTGGAGTGTCGTCTGATACCCCTCTGAACGACATGTTTCCGATTGCCGGTCGAGCGAATGCGTGGTCGAGTAACAATGTCAGCACGTCGCATGCACGAATCCACAGGACCGCCGTCTTCGGTCGGGACTGTTTGCTGGTGCGCGGCGGTGAATCTATTCATTCAAGTCTGCATGAGTGAACCATCAATGGGGGCTCGGATGGACCATGATCAGCCGGTCTTCGTGAGGGCGATAGTAGCCGTCGATGCGTTCACGGACAGTGAAGCCAAAGTTCCGGTAAAGCATGATGGCGGCTGCATTGGAGGGGTTGACGGTGAGTACGACCGGTGCCGTTGCCTGAGCCAGTCCTGCCTGCAGTAACTGCGTGCCGATGCCGGTGCCTCGACGATCGGGGTGGACCATGATCTTGTGCAGGCAAAATTCGGAAGAATTTGTGGGGAACATCACCAGTGCTCCGGCAATGTCTTCTGATTCGGACAACGCGTCGAATTCATGGGGCTGGCGAGCGACCAGCAGCGTTGCCATATCGCACCAGACCCTCCAGATGTGCTCGCCGTCGGCGATGAACAGGTCGGGAGCGACCGGCCATGAAACACGATCAAGTGCGGCAACATGCAGGTAGTCGCGGTCGGTGGCCGGTTCGATCGTACAGGACACGGAATGTTCCTCAGGTCGCGTGCAATCGCCGTTCATCAATCAATTCTCCGCCAGTCGTTTGGCCAGTTCCTTTTCCAATGTCCGCACCGCCTGCAGATTTGCCAGCGCACCAACGGCAGAAAACAGAATCTGATTCGCCACTGCACGTTCGTTGGCAATCAATCGCTCGAATGTCGACACTTCCTGTCCGTCCGCGCGGATGATTTCACCGACTGCAGACTGTAATCGGGAATTCCCTTCGACACTTTCGAGAATCGCATCGAGCGTGCGGTCAGCTTCGGCCTGGAGTGCCTGAAATTGTTCGATTGTCAGTTCAGTCAAATTGAATCCCCTTGATCGTCAACGACATTGTACCAGTACCGATGGCCCTGGTTCGCGCCGTCCGCCATTTTTGCCAATATGAACTCCAATGAATGCCGCTGTGCTGCGGAAGACGCTCACTGACGTGCATGGGAACACTCTGTTTGGCATGGCTCTGATTCTCGCCCGAGTCGTCCTGTTTTTAGTTACATCGTTGATCCCATCGGCTGTCAATGCCATTCTATTGGCAGCCAATGGTCTGTCGGCGACTGAAGAGGACGTTCCCGAGTACTTCGACCGGAACCTCGTCGAACACGGGTTTGCCCGAACGAAAACGAGGCCGGCACTCGGCCACTGCGGCGAGCGGCCGTTCGGTGGTGGAGACAAAGTTGGGATGTCACGGACCAACAACGCTGAATAAGCAGATTCAACAAACAAACAAATCCAGTCAACGTCGTTGCGGGCCAGACGGGGCGCGCATTTCGGGTAATTTACAGAGAATAGGATGACTTGCGCGAGTTCGCG
>JBDOMX010000168.1:4536-9017 GCA_039831615.1 Planctomycetaceae bacterium | reverse complement strand
TGTGTTCCGTAGCGCGTGTTCCGGTGCGATCGGCCGCTTCAGCGTTCGTTGCTCCCGATTGTTTCCGGCCGCAGACGATGTGTGCTCCGCGTTTTCCGTGGTCTGTGGTTCGTCAATGGTGGCATTCATGATTTCCGTCTCCTGTCATCTCAACACCGCGTTCCGGATGGGTGAACAGACACCTGACACCGCCGGCCGGGGATGCTCTCCGCATTCCCCGTCGCGATCCGTGTGCGGCCGGCCGGTCAGGAATGAAAACGTGAAAACTGTCTGCACGGTTCACGAATTCGGCCAGGATTTCGGCTGCGGCGACGAACGGGGCCTTTTGACCAGATGGAAACCCTGTTGGGTGGAGACTTTGTGGACATTCGGGCTTTAGAAGATTCTTTCGGAAATCACCCCAAATCCACCAGGTAAACCTGCCAGCAGGCGAATGACTCCTTATGGCTGCTCAAACGAGCAAATAACTCAGCGTGTGAACCGCAAGGGGATAAAAGATGATTAAGAAAGCACTGACAACCGCAGCAGTTTTGGGAATTGGATCCGTGGCGCTTCTCGGCACAGATGTTTGCAGCTACAGCCGAACGCTGTATGGCAACGCTCGAGAAGCAGTTCACTCGCAGATTAGCGGGGAATTCAAACTGGAGGACATCCGCAATCAGGTCGGCAGCCTGATGCCGGAGATCAGGAACCACATGAAGGTTGTCGCCGAGCAGGTTGTGGAGGTCCGCAACATGCAGGCCAGTATCGAGCGGAAGCAGAGCCAGCTGAACAATCAGAAGGCTTCAATCCTCGCATTGCGGTCTGATCTGGATTCGAGCGACAACGAGTTCGAATATCGGCAGGTTTCGTACACTCGTCATGAAGTGGAGTCAGACCTTGTTGACAGATTCGCTGGCTTTCAGCTGTTGGAGGCATCACTGGATCGTGACATTAAGATCCTGACGGCCACCAAACAGACCCTCAAGGCCAATCAAAAGAACCTCGACGCGATGATGACTCGCAAGCAGGAACTGATCGTCAAGGTGTCACAGGCGGAAGCGCGGCTCAAGAGTCTTGAGGCCACAGAGACCATCAACGCCATCGAAGTGCATGATACTCAGCTCAGTCACGTGGAAAAGATGCTTCAGCAGCTTAACCATGACATGGATGTGCGCGAGGCGTTGCTGGAAACTGAAGGCCATGTGCTGGGACGCATTCCGGTGGAGGAAGTGAATCTCCCTCAGACAGATGTGATCGGTGAAATCGATCAGCATTTTGGCCTGACAGCTGATCCCGGGAGTGTCGCGGAACTCTCATCTGTCAACGGCCTGTGATTGACACACGGTCATGCCTGGTTCGCCATGGCATTCCGACCGGGACACACGCGGCTCCGGACTCAGCATGACGGCTGAGTTTCGGAGCCATTTTCGTGCCAACGGCGACCTGCCACTCAATCGATGTCCATTGACTCAGTCGTCAGCTGCAAGTGAATACGTCACCATGCCGCAGTTCATCAATGACAGCAGATCGGGCACTCAGGCGATCAGCGGCACCGGGCCAATGTGGGCGTCGTGCAGCATGCTGCCCGCTGTCGAGGCGACTGTGAGGGAACTGGTTGTGTCGAACAGCCCCGTCAAACGTTACATGCTGTGGATCGACGGAGTCGGTGCATGGCAGGTCTGTTTAGGGAGTTCCTTTTCAATAGGAGCTCCGACCTTTGAATCCGAATCTGCGGATATCACATTGTTGGCCAATATTTCTCGCCAGCACGCCTCGATTGTCCATGAAGCAGATCAGTGGCGCGTGGTCACCGATCATGCCACGACGATTTCGGGCCGCACCGTGACTTCCACTGCCGGCATCCGCAGCGGCGATCAACTGTGTCTGGCGAATCGCGTCAAACTGGGATTCCGGATTCCCAGTGTGCTGAGTTCGTCAGCAGTGATCGACTTTGAAAGCAACCATCGACCGGAACACACCGTGGACGGTATCATATTGATGGTCGATCACTGTTTGCTGGGGCCGCGGCACGACCAGCACATTTGTTGTCCGGACTGGCCGGACGTGGTGGTGCTGTATGTGCAGGACGGAATGCTTCGGTGTCGGTCGGCGGTGCCGTTGCAGGTCGACGGGAAACCCGTCTCGGATTCTGCCCCCTTGCGGCACGGAGCGATTGTTGATGGAGAAGATCTGAGATTTCGGATTGAAGAGATCCGTTAAACCCAACTGTCCGTTGAGATCAAGGGGCAGGAGACCAACTGACACTCAAATTCATTCTGCGAACCCGACCACCCACGGTGGCTCAGCGGATCCAAAGCCATGAAATTCACTTTTGATCCCGAATCCAGTCCGCTGGAAGGATACACCATCAAGCGTGCTATCCATCGCGGCGGTTTTGGGGAAGTCTACTACGCACTCAGTGACTCCGGCAAAGAAGTCGCACTGAAGTTGTTGAACAACAACCTGGAAGTGGAACTGCGCGGTGTCACTCAGTGCCTCAACCTCAAGCACCAAAATCTGGTGACGATCTTCGATATTCGGGAAGATCGAGACGGCGATCACTGGATCGTGATGGAATACATTGGCGGACGAGGCCTGTACGAAGAGCTGCAGCGCTATCCCGACGGAATGCCAATCGACGAGACATTGCGGTGGCTTTCAGGAATCACGGCCGGGCTCAGCTTTTTGCACGATCGCGGTATCGTACATCGGGACCTCAAACCAGCTAATGTGTTCTTTGACCTCGACACCGTCAAGGTGGGCGACGTGGGGCTCTCCAAGTACATCTCCGAATCACGACGCAGTGCTCAGACTCAAAGCGTCGGCACCGTTTACTACATGGCTCCTGAAGTGTGCCAGGGTCGGTACGGGAAGGAAGTCGATGTTTACGCCATGGGAATCATGCTGGTCGAAATGCTGACCGGTCAGATTCCTTTTGATGGAGAAACAACCGCCGAAATCCTCATGAAACATATGACGGCGGAACCCGACTTGTCTGCCGTTCCGGAACAGCTTCGTGAAGTCATCGCGGCTGCTCTTGAGAAGGACCCGGATCAGCGCATCCAGGAAGTTGAAGAACTGGAACGTCGATTTCGAGATGCTGTGAACGGCATGCGATCGGTCGACTTCGTGGTATCGCCCGGACAGGCACCGACGGCTCCAAAACCCGATGGTCGATCGAAACCAGCCGTCGCCGCCAGCAGCCCGGATCGGCGTGCGGCGCGACCGGCCGCGAAGGAGGCCCTTGCGGATTACTGGGCCGAACTGCCAGTCCCGGTGAAATGGATCATCGGCGGTGTCGCGGCAGTCATCGTGCTGGAGACCGGTCTGCTGGGCCACGTCACATCAGGTGCATTTCTGGGAATCTCGGTCTATTGTTGTTACGCAGTGGTTAGGTATATCGTCGGAGTGTCGACAGCTGAGCAACGAGCGTCGACCGAACAATCGCCTGCTGTCAGTCAGGACGCAGAAACCGCGAAGTCCACACCGGCTGCCAGACATCAGGATCTGAAACCGGGTGCGGAAAAAGCAAGCAATCGACGAGCAGGACGACATCGAACTCTTCGACGGGCCATCTTTCTGAATCCCGCGACACCTCGGGTCATTTCGAAACGGCAGCGATTGTCCGACCTCACGAACTCGTTGTCGATCTCACTTGCTGCCACATTTTTGGTGACTCTGGCTGTCTACCTCACAACGAGTCTGCTGCAGGCACCGGTCCACGCCGTCTTTTTCGGAAGTGTGACGATGCTGGGAGCCTGGGCATTGTTGATTCCGTCCAAGCTCCGTGAGGGGCGGGCCGGGGAAGTGTTTACGCGGCGTGTCGTGCAGGGGGCCTTTGGTTTGGGCGTTGGCTTTCTGGCAGCCGGCCTGCAGGACTACCTGATGCTGTCATCCGATCATCTTGTCTATTCTGCGGAGGCTGTTGGAGAGGTCTGGAATGTTGGTCGAATTTGCCTCGCTGACGGCAGTGGTTATCCCACGATGCCCGTCTTCATGGTGTTCTTCGGCTCGCTGTTTGCGGCGCGCAGGTGGTGGTGGCAATCAGACAGTTTTCGTAAATCACGATTTCGTATTTCGAGTACTCTGGTCACGCTTCTGGTGGGCGCTGTGGTCTCCGGAGTCCTCCAGTTTCCGGCGGCACTGGGTGCGACCTGGGCTCTGGCCATCTCGGCCGTTGTTCAGCTGTCAGCGGGGTGGACACCACAGGCAGAACGAATTGAGAAACAGGAAACGCACAGCCCGGCCGGGGCGGAAGCCATGGCCGCCAGTGTGAGGTCACGCGAACAGGTTCCGGTCGCCTCGGTGTAGCCAGCGTTCATGAACGCTGGATTGAAACCGTCTTTGGTTGTTGACCACCCGGAGTTCAAAATGGATGCGATCGGAGAGGAAACGCTGGAGTTAACACTCATGTCCGGACCTGGAACGATTGAGATATTGATTCTTTGCATCGTCGGAATCTTCGCTGCACGGCTCGTGTTTTTCCGGGGGCGGAAACG
>JBDOMX010000168.1:0-4526 GCA_039831615.1 Planctomycetaceae bacterium | reverse complement strand
GTGTCGCCGTGCTGGTTCCTGTGGGGATTGCCGGTGTTCTGATTGGCGGCCTGGTCTTCGGCAACCTGTTTGGCAATCGCAGCGTGGTTCGGAGTCGGGAGTCCGTCGATCTTTTGGCAGCCAGGGTTCACACCGCTGCCGCGGTGGACAGCCGGCCCGGTCAGCCGCAGCCGATCCAGATCAATGTCGATGGATACAGTGATGCCAATGTGGACGATGCAGCGGACGCTTCCAGTCTGCGGATCGAACAAACCGATCATGGCAATATGCTGGTGCTGCCGTTGTCTGCATCGATTCTTGAAACCTACCTGGGTCCGGAAGGTACGGCCGCACTGGAAAGCCTCAGTAATGCCGTTCCGCCGGAATTTCGACAGGCCTATGCATTGGTTCCGATTCCGGGAGCAATGGGCGATGCCGTTCCCGGCCTGCATGCTTTGGCAACAACCATTGCTCACTTGACGCAGGCCGCCTCCACCGATCCAGCGAAGGCAGGGGCAGCTGATGGGCCGGAAGACTCTGAAACGCCACTGGCGGAAGCGCCCGCTGCCGAACGGCCCGCATGGATTGATCAACCGCCGGATGGCCAAATCGTCGTGAGGGGCGAGTTTGAGGAAACACAGAAATTGGCGCAAGCGCAGCTGGCAAACGAAATCACGCGCGTGCTGGTGGCCGAGGCCACAGAGGCCCTGGGTGCAGCGGAATCCGGCGTGGTTCCCGTCCGGTTGACACTGAGTGACGACGCGGTCGCAGTGAGTATCAGGGATCGCTTTGCCGAAGAAGTACCACTCACACTTGGCACTGGCCCGAAACGAATGTTCAGAACCTCAGCGCTGGTCGAGTTTCCGGAGGGCATCAGGACGAAGGCCGAGCGTCACGTGCAGCACTCGCTGCAGCAACAGCGGGCGTGGACGGTCGGAGTTACCGCGGTCAGTCTGGGCTTGCTTGTCATGCTGGCGGCAGGATTGATGCACCTGGCCGGACGGTCCAGCCGCTTCGTGCGGTGGACCGGTGTTCCCCTGGTTACGCTGTTGATGTTGCCGGCCGTTGCGGTCAGCAGCCGACTGATTCATCGAGTGGTCGTCAACGAAAATCCTGTTGAAGTCCCGTCACCGTTTCAGCTTCCGGACACGGTGATTGGCGTCGAATCAGATGTTGAGATTCCGGCCAACGCGTCTGAAATTCGCAGCGACACAGATTCCGAAGATCTGCAGGTCCTCAGTAGTCGGTCGTTTCCGCCGTCGTCCTGGCAGCATCAATCGGGGTGAGATGCAGGCGAGCGCGTGCTTCATCGAGAATCATCTCAGTGCTGCTGGTGCCGATCCGCGTGACTCCGATGTCACGAACAGGGAGCAGAGCATCGAGCGTTCGAATCCCTCCGGATGCCTTCACCTGCACGGACGCAGGGGAATGCTTGCGCATCAGCACCAGGTCTTCGTGAGTGGCTCCCGCTGTTCCGAACCCGGTGGACGTCTTGACCCAGTCGGCTCCCACCTCGCCACAGATCTCGCACAGACGAATCTTGTCAGCGTTTGACAGGTAGCAGGTTTCGAAGATCACTTTCAGTTTCCGGCCCTCACAATGGACCATCTCCGCGACTGCCTGAAGCTCAGATTGAACATAGCCCCAGTCCCCGCTGAGCACTTTTGAGAGATTGACGACCATATCCAGTTCAGCACACCCGTCGGCCATCGCCGTTCGCGACTGTTCGATCTTGCTGCTGGTGGCAGATGCACCGTGAGGAAACCCAATTGTCGTGCTGGGCGCGACGCTGGAGCCACAGAGCAGCTCCACACACTGTTTCACAGCAAATGGCATGATGCACACGCTTGCCACATCGTACGCGCGAGCCATGAGGCATCCCGATTTCAGGTCGACGGTTGTCAGCGTCGGTTTGAGCAGCGCATGATCGAGCATTTTTGAAATGTCGGAATAATTCCAGTTCATCGTGTCTTCCTGATGGCCTGTTTCGACGACGGATGGCGGGGTTACGTCAAAGACCATCCTGGCCTGAATTGAGGGTGAATTAAGACACACATCGGGCAACGTGGAGAACACCCGGGTGCGACGGATTGTTGCGCGCCATTGTGCAGCGGGAGTGGGTTGATATCGTACTCCTGCATCCTGTTCCCGTCTGATCGATTTGGTAGGGATTCAGCAAATGCTGTGGTTTTCTGATCGCCGGATCGGGTTATCATCCGTGAAGCAAACGCTGGTTGCGGCATTGAGTTTCCCAGCCAGTTCCGTCCACACAACAAGGAAACGCCCGCCATGTCCCTACGACACGTCCTGGCTGGACTGATCGCTCTTGTCCTCGTCGCGCCCGCTCACTGTGACGACAAGTCACAGGAGCAACGTGAAAAGGACTTCTCAGAACGCATGACGAAGACGGTCCTGATTGGAGCCTTCACGGTCGACGGCCAGAAGCTGGAATCAGCACTCAAGGAAGAACGTTATGAGATTAAGAGCGTGCAAAAGTCGAGCGGCAACGTCTGGGTGTTCACCGCTCGCGTCAAGTACATGAAGTTCGACGCCACGCTGCCGATTCCGGTTCCGGTCGAATGGGCCGGAGACACCCCTGTGGTGAGTTTGACCGACGCCAAACTGCCGGGTCTTGGAGACGGATTCTCCTGTCGTGTGATCTTTCACGAAGATCGATATGCCGGGACATGGCAGCACGGAGAATTCGGTGGACACATGTTTGGTCGAATTGAGAAGCAGAAGGCGACAAATGGTGCGGTGCCGAGTTCCGAACAGGCGCCCGCTCCGTCCGAGTGAAATTGAGACTTTCGCGAGATTCGTGAAAAACGCAGATGGTTGACCTTTCCGCAGGTTGATTGTTGAGTTTTAATCGGGGTGGACCCGACGTGCTGCTATTGATTCCAGTCATCCAGGAAAACAAGCGTGTCAACCTCACGACCGCGTCTGCTGGTGTCCGGTGACGCGGACAACGTGACTTCCGATCTTTACCGAAACCTGAGCGATGTCGTCGACATCGTGCGGACGGAAGAAGATCGGAACTCAAACCCGGTCGATGGCGTGTTATTTACCGGCTCGCTGACGGAACGCTCGGCTGATCTTGAGGTCTGTGCTCACGGATTTCTCGACAGCGTCCCTGACGGACTGGCTTTGGTCGACGATCAGCAACGCGTTGTGTGGCACAATCGGACGTTTGTGGAAATGTCTGAGGTCGAGCAGCCTCTGATCGGACATCCGTTTTCGAATTCGCTGGATGCTGATGCAGCCAATCGGGCTCTGCTGCAACAGAAATGGCCGGACGAGACGCATCCTACATGCTGCGTCACAATTCAACTGTCTGACCGTCGCTATGTGGAAGTTCTCGCCGCGCGATCACAGTTGTCGGCGGGAAACGGAACATCAGACACATTTGTTTCCGTATGTGTCCGGGATATCACTCGACAGGAAATGGCACGCCGGAAAATCGAAGCCATTCACGACGCCGGCATGCGACTGAGTGATCTGAGGCCGGATGAAGTCGCGATGATGTCGAATGAGGACCGCATCGAGATCCTCAAGGAAAACATCCTCACGTTTTCACAGCAGATTCTGGGCTTTGATACCATCGAAATCCGTCTGCTGGATCCGCGTTCTCAACGGTTGACCCCGTTGCTGCAGGTCGGCATGCATGATGAAGCTGCCTGTCGACTCCTGTACGCTCGTGAAGACGACAACGGTTTGACCGGATATGTGGCTGCCACCGGACGCAGTTACCTGTGTTCGGACACTCAGGCAGAACCGCGCTACCTGCGCGGAGCTGAACATGCTCGCAGCTCACTCACGGTCCCTTTGCGGCTGGATGATGTCGTTCTGGGAACATTCAACGTTGAAGGCCCCGGGGCCGATACCTTCGATGAAGCCGATCTTGAGTTTCTCGAACATTTCGGTGCCGTTGTGGCCATGGCACTCAATCAGCTGCAGTTGATGATGGCGGAAAAGGCGACCACGGCTGAACAGCACGCGGTGCGTTTGCAGCAACAGGTTGCCAGCCCGACGGATGACATCCTGGCCGATGCGACTTCCATTTTGGAAAAATACATTGGACATGATCCGGACGTATCAGAGACGCTGCAAAGGATTCTGTCGAACGTACGGCAGATTCGTTCGTGCATTGGTCAGGTGTCGGAAGAACCGACAACGAATACGGGAGTGCCTCAGCGTCGGGTGACTCGACCCCAGCGACGGGCGCTGGCTCGCAAGAGGGTCCTGGTGGTCGATTCCGACAGCGCGATTCGAGCAGAAGCGCACAAGCTGCTTGATCCGCAGGGGTGTGTGGTTGAAGCCGTGCCAACCGGTGGGAAGCCCCAGCCCTTTGTCCACACTATCACCCACAGCGTAGACGACGGTGTCTACCGCCACTGTGGCCACTTCATCGGTGGCGCGACACGCGGTCCCCTCACCGCGCGGTTCGAGCCGGTTTCTCACCAACTCCATGGCGACTACCTCGCCGTCATCTCCCGCCAATATGCGCCCGGGGGACGACAAGAATTCAAAACGGATCTTCGTCTCGC
>JBDOMX010001034.1:0-2116 GCA_039831615.1 Planctomycetaceae bacterium | reverse complement strand
TGTGCCTTTTCGCGATATCTGGCGTTCCGTCAGAACTGCCCGAATCGACAACACTGACTCGTTGCATACAAGTAATCGACTGTAAACACCGCGACAGATTCACGGCCTCGTTCTTTGCCGCAAGAACAACAGTTATTGGAAGTAACATGAAGACATCTCCATTAGGCCGTCGCCTTTCCGATTCACTTCGCGTGACAAGCAATGCCAGGATTCGTCGCACAGCTTGAAGCGTTGCCAGGCAACACCACTAGGAGGCAGCGGTTGGCAAAAAACCCCGATGAATTGCGAGCAGAGAAAAGACCATGTCGGTAACCGGTTGAAAGGTTCGTCCACAGTGCAACTCGAACCCGTATTTCGTGAGCACTTCGTGAATGCCAACGTCGTCGTAACCATCAAGGTACACAGCTTTAATTCTGTTGGCTTCGAAAAGCTGTTGCGCCCCTGCGATGACGGAAGCCTCCTGCCCCTCCACGTCAATTTTTATAATCAGTGATCCGGAACCGATCGAGACATCGTCCAGTCGCTTGATTTCCACTTGCATCTTCTCTGAGGAAATGTTGTAGCTGTTCGCTTTGTCATTTCTTGTAAAGACGTGTGACACAGCGCCATCTACAAATTCCAGGGTTTCGTTTCGCTCACCGATCCCGAAATTGTGAAATGTCACACCTGGAATGTCACGAAACGAAAGACGTGCAAACGTGGACGGATGAGGCTCAAAAGCGTCTATGGTGAAAGCTGGGTACAGATTTCGCAGGCGGGCGAACGTATGTGTGTACAGCCCCACATTCGCACCAACATCCACAAACGTATCACCGTCCTGAAACAACGCCATCAGATTGACCAGCACTGGCATCTCATCGCGCAGAGTTCCATTCCATGATGTCGTTTTGGAGGCACGTAAATAGCCGTTTTCGCGTCGAGCATTAATGTGTAGATCCGTACCGCACAGGTTGACGTCCAGATCACGATCCCTGTAAAGCAATGCGGTCACCGCTCTCCGAAACTTCGGTTTTTTTATAAAAAACTTGTCAATAAGATTTAGAAGCATAGCTCGTATTCCTCAGTTCCGTCGCAAAAAACACTCAGATCAGAAAACAGACGTGGCACGGCAGTCATGGCTGTAACACATTCAGCAAGACATGGAGTCTGAACTCATTTAAAGCTCACACACTTCGGTGGATCACCGCGTCCGATCATCCACCGATAGACACTCGCCATTTGTTCTCCAATGGATGGCCAACTGAAGGACTCCGCCGCGTAGATGCGTCCCCGGGAGCCCATTGCCGCCAAGTCAATGAGTTCCAGAGTCGTCGCCTGACGCAAAGTTTCGCTGAGCGTGTCTGACGTCATTGGTATCCACCAGCCACAACGATGACGACACAGACTTTCCCACGGCGTTCCGTGAGTCGTAATGACCGGCGTTCCGGCCATCAGCGCTTCCGCCACGACGACCCCGAAATTCTCGCTATAGCTGGGAAGTACAAACAGGCTGGCCTTGCCCAGCAGGTCCCATTTCTGTTGTCCTTCAACTTCACCCACGTACGAAATCGACTCTGTCGGCAACAAACTCAGAGTGGCAAGGAAATTATCTTCATCCGGACCGGCCAGAATTAACTCCCAGTCCCTTGGCTGCACAGTCCGCCACGCGTCGACCAGTTCCTGAACTCCTTTCTTGGCATGCAAACGCGACATAAAAACTACCTGTTTGCACTTGGCCATTTCATCTACGCAAGTGGACACAGACTCCACGCCATTCGGAATAACGGCGATCGGTTGTCTGGCTCCCAATGCCCGAAGTTCGTCTGCTTCCAGCTGGCTGGTCGCATGTAAGACAGAAGCCTGCTGAAGATCACGACGGCCAAACCACTGCCACGCCACCTGTTTCTTAAGTCGTTTGTACCGCATCGCCCACGGGCTCAGCATGCCGCGTGGAGTCACGATTCGCTTGATCCCATACTCCCGGGCCGTGGCTGCCGACGCCCGATTCATCGGCAGCCACTGACCGTGGTCGTGAAGGATCACGTCTTGCCGATCGCCTGATAAGTCGATCTGTCCGACCACGAATCCTGCAAGTTCACGAAGACTGGCGTCGTGTCGCGTGGCATGGACAGGGATC
>JBDOMX010000697.1:0-2117 GCA_039831615.1 Planctomycetaceae bacterium | reverse complement strand
GTCCTTTCCAGTACTTACCAAATGGCTTCAACACACAGCGCTGACGGTATCAAGCAGGATCCGGAAAACCGTTTGCTCTGGCAGATGCCTCGGCGAAGACTGACGGCTGAATCGATTCGCGATGGAATGCTGCTGGCCAGCGGCCAACTTGATTTAGCTCGTGGCGGACCATCACTTGGGTTGGAGTTGAAAGGGAATATTAGGGGACTGGGTGGGGACGTGAATCCGCCGACCTGGGCCGGCAAAATTCCGCCATACGTTAAGAACCGACGGTCGGTCTATCTGCCTCTCAAGCGTCAGCGCCCACTTGACGAACTTGAGGTGCTGAGTGTTTTCGATTTTCCGCATCCCAATGACATCACGGGAGCTCGGCCCAATACCACGGTCGCAACCCAGGCGTTGTTCCTGCTCAATGCTCCGTTTGTAAAGGAACAGGCGGCCGGACTGGCAGAGCGTTTAAAAAAGGACCAGCCTGATGACGAGCGGGCTCGGGTTAACCGGCTTTATCTGCTGACGATTAGCCGACCGGCCACGCCAGATGAAATCGAGACCGCACTGAACTTCCTGGATCAAGGTGCTGAGGACTTGAAGGGGAACCGACCCTCGGCGTGGGGACAGTTGTGCCATGCTATACTTAGTTCCAATGGTTTTTTGTTCCGTGAGTGACCCAGATATGCAACATCCGATGCCTTTAACGAACCTTTCGCGGCGCAGCTTTCTGCGGAACACCAGCTGCGGCTTTGGTTCGCTGGCACTGAGCGCCCTGCTGCTGCAGCAGGGTGGCGCGGCTGTGCCTGTTGCAAGGAAAACGAATGGCTCACCGCTGGCTGCCAAACCACCCCATTTTCCCGCACGTGCCAAGCGGATTATTTTCCTGTTCATGTCAGGCGGTCCGTCACAGATGGATCTCTATGACCATAAGCCTGAACTGAAAAAGCGATCGGGCGCTGAATTGCCATACGAACTCCCCACGACTGAGGCGACCGTCGGTTTGGAAAATACGAGGTTGCTGGGTCCTGTATCGGGCTTCAAGCATGCCGGTAAGTGCGGGTTGCTGATGAGCGACTTGCTGCCGCATACCGCTAACCATGCGGACGACTTGTGCGTTCTGCGAGCAGTTCAAGCAGACAGCCCCAATCACCCAGTCGCGATTCGCCAAATGCACACGGGAAATCTCTTTGACACCGTTCCGTCGATGGGCTCATGGTTATCTTACGGCTTAGGAACGGAAAACCAGCAGTTGCCCTCTTACATTACGATTCTTCCAAAGGAAGGGGAACGTAACTATAGCAGTGCGTTCCTCCCCGCTATCCACCAGGGGACGGCGATTCAAAGTGTCGGTTCGGCACCGAACAAAGCTCCCATTCGCCACTTAATCGATCCTTCTATTTCGGAAGCCGCCCAAAGACGCCGTGTCGACCTCATTCAGAAGATGAACAGTCGGCAGCTTAAGCGACTGGAAACGGATCAACAGATGGAAGGTGTGATCGAGTCCTTTGAACTGGCCTTCAGGATGCAGACTGAAACGCCAAAGTTGGTAGACTTGAGCAGCGAATCGAAAGCGACACGATCTCTCTACGGTATCGGAGAAAAACAGACGGACACGTTCGGACGTCAGTGTTTGTTGGCACGTCGGTTCTCCGAAGCCGGTGTGCGGTTCGTCCAGGTATCGCTTCACGGCTGGGATCATCACGGCAAGATTGCCGAAGGGCTAAGGAAAGAGTGCGCGACAAGTGACAAACCTGTTGCGGGACTGCTCGCTGATTTGAAAGCACGTGGCCTGCTTGACGACACGCTTGTCCTTTGGGGAGGCGAATTCGGTCGCACCCCGCACACGCAACAGAACAATGGTCCCGGGCAAGCACCGGGTCGCGAGCACAACCATCACGGCTTCACCATGTGGATGGCTGGAGGCGGTGTGAAGGGTGGCATCACCCACGGCGTGACCGACGACTTTGGCTACTACGGTGTCAAAGACCAGGTGCACATTAATGACCTGCACGCCACGATGCTACACCTGATGGGCCTCGATCACGAACGACTGACGTTTGATCACCACGGCCGCCCGTTTAGGCTGACCGATGTCGCCGGTAACGTGGTGAAGGAGATTCTCGCAT
>JBDOMX010001158.1:0-9040 GCA_039831615.1 Planctomycetaceae bacterium | reverse complement strand
GATTCCGCTGCCGGAAATGATGCCGAGTTCGGCCAGCCCCGGAAACCCTGTCAAAGCCGCACTCGCGAATGCAAGCGATGTTGTCAGTGCGGACGTAATAATCCCGCCGCCTGCACACAAACCGGTCTGCTGCAGGGCCTCTTCGACGCTGGAAGTTGTCTGGCGAATATGAAGATAACGCGACAGGAAATGAACTCCGAAATCGACCCCCAAACTGATCAGGATGGCGGCGAAACAGATGCTGAGGACATTCAAATGGCCGACCGCGAGTGTGGCAACACCAAATGTGCAGCTCAACGCCACAACCAGCGTCAGCAGCACCAGCATCGGATGACGAACACTGCGAAATCCGAATGACAGTAGCCCGCCGACAGCTCCCAGAGCGAGCAGTGCCGCGAACACCATATCATGCCCGGCTCGCGAGAGTTCATCATGTTCCAGGGCTGGAATCCCCGTCACCGAAACGCTCAGACGGGTATCGGGATCAGCGGACGACGCTTCAACGTCATCACAGATTTTACGCAGGCGTGCGATGCTCGCGGCGGTCGGGTCGAGGTCCTTTTCCTGCGGAACCAGCACGACATGCAGCCATCCCACGTTCTGCTCGTCCGTCATCAGGTACGCAAGGCCTTTGTCCTGAGCACCCTGATCCACTCCGACGTTTACAATTTCCTGCCACGGGGACGGAAAGGTCGACGACGTATAACGAGCGTCCTGCATGGTCCCCTGCAAAAAGGCATCCAGACTCGATGAAAACCGATTGGCATGATCGAGAAGTGTCGCTTCGGGTCGCCCGTTTTCCTGAGCGTCGGTGAGTTGCGACCGCAGCCGCTGGCTGAAGGCATCCAGACGCATCCTGTCCCACTGCCCGTTCTGTCCGAGCTGAGCAAACCCTTCGACCCGTCTGGCCACGAGCTGAAGTTCACGTGCCGGCAGAAACTGCAGTCCTTTGCTTCGGAGCTGCCGCAGATCGATCCGATACAACACGTCCCGAAAGTGATCCGGATCTCCCTGGAGCCGCTGAGCAACCTGATGCAGCGCACTCTGAATCCTGGACTCATCCGAAGTCGCCGACTGGACGACAACGATCAGATCACCGTGACTCCCGAAGTCCTGAGTGTACTGTGTCCACGACCGGGAGAACTCAGCTGCCGGATCGATCAGGGCGTCTCGTCCGGTGCGCAGCTTGAGCTCAGAGACGGTCAGACCAACGGAAGCACATGCCAGGATCAGAACAGGCCACAGCACCAAACGCGGGTGGCGGGCAACGAATCCCACCACACGTCCGACAAGTCGAGACGTGAGTCCTGCTGAGTTGTTGGTTTTGTACGCCACGACCGGTCCATCAATCGCAAGTTACGCAGAAATCTGCAGCCAGTGGCGCGCAATCATTCCCGGCGCACGGCAGCTCTGATCAAATATTCGTCAAAGCCGGCATATCTGCAACACCAGAATCTGAACCACGTCACGGTGTGACCGTGTTTTACGCAACAACTGACATCGTCGCCGGCAGCAGCATGGGGGTCAACGTACCGGTCAATCGGCACGAACTGCCGACAGCTGACGGGCAGGATCAGATCCAGGACCGCTCCGGCTGATTCCGCCGACATTCAGCGTGCGACTACAGACTTGGACGAGTCGCATCCCGCCGTTGCTCACGCTCTCGCAGGCGACGTTGTCTCTCCGCTTCTGCCGCCGCGTCTCGCGGAGTATTGCGACCGTCGCTCGAAGCGTTCGCGGGCACGGTGGATTCGCTCCATGCCCAGCCGAGCGGCTCTTCCAGTTCTTTTGTCGCCAGCCAGGACCACGGCGTCGAAGGATGTTCATCGATAACTCGGCTCAGGTACTCCATCGCCTTCTTGTGCATGCGACGGACGCTGGCACCCGCGTCGCTCGATTCAGCAGGACTGAGAATCCAAAGATTTGATCCCTGCTGCTGAAAGAAGCGCGGACTGGACTTCATTTCTGCGAGCATGGCATTGTAACCATACGCCCGTACGCGCATTGCCATCACACGTCCCATCGCCAGGTCGTAACTCGCACGCCAGCGATCTGTATCCAGCGTGTCGCGATCTCCTTCACCGCGCTCCAGAATCTGATGCAGCTCCTTCAGATAGTAGTCCAGTTTTGCCAAAGGTTTTTGGGCCTCGGTGATTTGTTGCCGCAGCACCGTGTCTGACGTCGCCAGGAAACGCTTTTGGGGACGCGCAACGTAACTCTCTGGAACAGCGTTTCGCGCCGCCAGGATGAGTGCCGCCTTGGCCTTGCTGGAAGACAGCTGTTTTTCGTATTCGCGCTGAGGTCGATAGTCGGGCGTATATTGACGCATCAGGGTGGGATCGAAGCGCGGCCCCTGCGTCTGATCTGCAATGAAATAGATGCCTCCTGTTTCCGCACACAGTCGGGTCAGCGCATACGGTCCGAAGCCCGACGACATGCGGTCCAGATTCAGGCCGCCTGCTGTCCAGAATGGCAACTGTAACCCTTCGACCATGGCCGTTTCGGGCCCTTGATCCACCGGCAAATCGTCTTCGAAGCGATCGCCGTCCGCATCCCAGGCGTAACGTACATAACCCTTTTCACGACCGAACACAGCCGAGTTGCCGATGCAATACACTCGCATCCCGGCCCTGGTGCATTTATGAATGATTTGTTCGAGGTCACCAAAATCGTTTCCACGCTCATCGGTCACCACGATGAACATCAGGTTGGCACGTTGTTTCTTCTTATGTCTTCGGAACGTTGATAGTGCTCGATCGACCGCGGTAAACACTAACTCCTGACCACTCTCATCGTTCTTGATCGAGCGGATTTTTTCAGTCAGCTCTGCCGGCGCATTGCTGGGACTTCCCTGAATCATGTGCACATCGGCGCCGAACCCCACGACTCCCGTGGTCAGATTTTCTTCGGCATTGACGTTCAGCTGTCCCAACTGCGTATAGATCGACTCGAATCGATCTGCGATGACCGCTCGACGATCTTTCAGTGACAGAGATTCGTCAAACAACCAGACCACAATCGTTTTTCGTTCGCGAAGTGAAGCTGCAATTTCCACCGTGATGCGGTCAACAGCCCCCTCCGTCCCTCCAGCGTGTTCCGTGGTCCCGGTCAGGTCGATGGCATCCAGTATTTCCGCCTCACTGGGAATGGCAAGAGTCGACATCATGGGCAACGAGGGACTGAGTTCTTCCTCGACGTGCCTGAGTTCACCTGGATTCGCTTCCAGTCCGCGCTTCTGAGCAACAGCGAGAGCAGCGCCGGCCGCTTTCAACGGCGTATTCGTGCCGACAAACTGTGAAATCGCAGGGTCGATCACGTATTTCAGCTCGTCTGGTTCAGCGATCGGAGCCTCTGAGACCAAATCCAGCTGCGATTCTGTGACAATCACCCAGCTAATGCTTGCCAGCGCCAGCGCAATCAGTCCATGAGCCAGCAAACTGGCGCCCCAGGCCGCCAAACCATCAAGCCAGTGACGGCCTGGATATTCTTCTGTATCCAGCTCCGGTGCCGTCGAATCTGCCCCAACCTGCGCTGCGCTCACAATTCGTCCTCCAGTTGAAACACCATCTCTCAGAATGGATTGACTTGCCTGTACTCGATCATACGAGCCGACTCACGGCCGGGCAATGATCAGTTGAGCAAACGACGGTCCGGAGGGGACGATTTGAAGGTCCGAACCGCATCATCGTAACCGTGGCAGATGATTGCATCCCCCAATTCAGCGGCCATCGCGGCCGTCAACTCGAGCAAAGTCCGAGGAACCTTCGGCAGCATGAACGATTTACGGCCCAAGTGTCGGGACGGCGACGGACACAGTCCCGGCCTGGAATTCAGCAGCAGCCTTGTTGACGGCGTCCGCGTAGTCCTGCCAGCTCCGCAGGACCACGGGAACTTCAAGTGTCTGTTCCAACAACCGGCCATCCTGACGGACCGTGCGCACCACTGCCACCTCCACCATTTCGCCGGCTGAGAAACTGCGTAGTTCATCCACAAGATCCTGGAAACTCCTGATCGGTCGATCTGCGAGCGAAGTGATTTTGTCGCCCGTGAAGAGTCCGGCAGCGTCGCCGGACCCAAACGGGACAACGGTCCCGATCACACAACCTGTGCCGACAGTGGCACCATCGCCCGTAATTCCTAACATCACCTCGCCTCGCTCCTGCAGGTGCTGAGCGAAGGCCCCTCTGAGCCACGTCACTGAATCAACATCCAGCGAATGGCCCCCGATCAGAAAGATCGCCACCGGCGTCGGTCCATTCCGGTTGCGGCCACCAAACGGCCGCCGTTGCCTGCCACCTGCAATTCCGGCAAAAGCCTGCGCTTCGCGCATCTGCAGTCCTGGCATGCGCTGGAGAATTCTGAGTGCCGACAGATCACTACGCCATGCGGCGGAAAAAAACACCTGAACGGCCGGCGGCGGCAGCCGCCGGCCGTTGAAAATCCGCCGCTGCAGCAGGGTCAACGATGGATTCTGTTTCTCAAACTTCCGGCGGTCATGCACGATCTTCGCGGCCGCTGCAGATTCCGGCAGAACGATTGAAGCTCCGTGTTTGCGTAATTCGTCTGTCGCCAGCTTTTGACGGATCTTCCAGTGGTCGAACAGGACCCAGTTGACTTCCTCGCGAACAACATGCCGGTCACTGGAATTCAGAGTCTCCAGCGCCTCCCAGGCGAGCCGTGCAAACTGTGGAGCATCGCCGAGTAAATGGTATTGCAGCGCGCGAACGCAACTCACGGCTGTTTCGGCAGCCGGAGTGGTCTCTGCATGCTCCGCCAGCAAAGAGATCTGATCTAAGTGGAGGTTCCTCAGCTGGTCCTGAGCTGACTGGCGAGTCGCGAAGTCCGGTGCGTTCAGGGCGACCAGCACGGCGTCCAGATCAATGGTGGCGGCCACACTCTGCTCATCGGCAGCCCACGCATCACCAGCCTGAACAGCGACCACTCCGGCGCACGGCATAAATGAAAAGAGAAGATGCCGCATGTGGTGTCCGAAGAGCGATAATCCGTTGAAGGAGCAGTCCGACAGGTCGTCGACGCTGTGAAGCCGGTCGCGTGACGGCTGACGTGCCAGTTATTGTTTCACCCGAGGCTTCCATCTGCAACACCACACTCCTGTTGAATTCTCCTAACCAGCCTTCACGCCTCCACTTCGGCTCACTAACCCGGATTATTCATTCCAAATCCAGGCCGAACCCGGCAAACCCTTGCTGTGCCGGAACTTCGCTCGCAATATCATCAAGATTCATGCGCGCACTCTGCGGTTTGCCATTCGATGGGTTTGCGCCGTTCCGGCAACGCTCGCGACCTGCGGTCCGGCCTACGTGAAGCATTCGGGCTAAGGATTGCTCGAGTAATAACTGTCGCGAATTTAATGTAGCCATCACGCTCCGCCGTGATGATCAGCAGGCAAAACAGGACAGTTATTACTCGAACGGTCCTAACCGGGAACACCAGCCGCTTCAGGACCAGATCCTGGATGTTCCGTATTGGAGGGTTAGACCAATCTCAGCCCGAGAGCCACTGAAAACACTGGAGATTTCTGATGACTCCGTCCGACGTGCCGAAACTCAAGAACCAGATGCGCAGGACAGCTCGTTCAAACCGCAACGCACTGGAAAACAGAGACGAACTGAGCCGTCGGATTGTTGGTGCCTTCATGGCGCTGCCCGAATACGCCACCGCATCCGTGGCCATGTTCTACGTCGGCGTCGGCAGCGAAGTGCAGACGCGGCATGACCTGGCCTTCGCACTGGAGAGCGACAAGACCATCGTGGTTCCCTGGTGCAATGTGAATGGCGAACTGCAACTCTTCCGACTGGAAAGTATCCATGAACTGGAAACCGGCATGTATCACATCCCGGAACCTCGCCGTGAACTGCGAGAGCTGCCCGAGAAGCAGATCGATGCCGAAGAACCAGATGTGATCATGGTGCCCGGAGTTGCGTTCGATGAACGCGGAGCTCGACTGGGTCACGGCAACGGCTACTATGACAAACTGCTGCAACGTGCACGAGCAGACACGTCCTGCATCGCGCTGGCATTCGAATGTCAGGTCTTCGAAGAGATTCCGGTGGCCCCTCACGATGTCTTTATGGATAAGATGATCACGGAAGACCGAGTTCTACAGGGGCAGGGCCGCGGGACGGTTCCTGGCAATTCGTAAATTGCTGTACGGCAACCGGCACACGGATGCCTGCCAGCTGGGCGCGTCAGAGGTGTCAGGAACCTTGTGCCCGACGGGTGCGGAACGTCAACGGTGCTGGACGCTTTCAAGCACAGATGCGCATGCCACTGTCGACGCTGGCAGCGTCGACAACGTTGCCGATGCTGCCAGCATCGGTCCTGAACCACTGGCCCCTCCAGTCAACGGATGCACCAGTGACGCTCCGCCACAAGTCACCTTAGCAACCTGCAACGGGCAATCCCGGTCACAGGCAAAAACAGAACTCGTCACCGGACGTTATTCGAGTGGCGGCTCAACGATTTGGATCTCAGAATCGCTGAGGATGGCTGTCGCGGGCGTGCCGCGGCCGGCCTGAAAGTGCTGATAGTTTTTCTCAGCAACAATGGAGGCGGCTTCAATCACCTGCACCACGTCCCGCTGACTGGCAGCTGTGGGGTAGGTCGGCTCAAGCGATTCGAGTGATTCGCCAAGCAGGCGTCTGCGAATGATGGCGAGCAGTCCTGAAGCGATCGATGCCTTGCCATATCCGAACAGCTCGAGATGGCCTCCGTGATGCTGAATCCGGCCGCCAAACGATGGATTCCGCGTTCGGGAACCATCGCCAATAATGGCTTCACGGTATCCACGATCCTGCTGGTCAACGATACCACGTCCATAGATTCCGTAGAGCTCAATTTCCTGATTCACCGCCCCTTCGAACTCGGCCGGGTTGATCCAGTTGTTGTTGTAGTCGCCGCGCATTCCATCTTCATACGTCACAGCAACATCAACGCTGTCCCAGGTGTTAATGGAATGCCGACGCTTGAATCCGGACGGATCCACACCGCGCCGGCGGGCGACCTCAACATGGTGATCGCCCCAATTCAACAACAGATTTTTTTGGCCAGTGGCAAAGACCGTTCGAGGCGTTACGTCAAGATAATGATGGACGACATCCAGCCAGTGGCAGCCGACGTAGGCAAAGGGGTTGCTTTGCTCCGCCCACGCAAAGATGTCAGTGCTGACTTCCAGTGGTTCTTCCAAAACGGCCCGAACTCGATTGATGGCCCCATACTCCGTGCGAGCGTTTGACATCATTTCGCGGACAAACGGGTCGAAGCGTTTGTGCATATCGACCGCGACAATTCGCTGAGCCTGCTGCGCTTTGTCGAGGATCTGATTCGTCTCCTGCATGGTAAGACACAACGGCTTTTCTGTAATCACATCGCAGCCAGCGTCAAGCGCATCCAGAATCGGTTGGGTGTGAACGTGGTCCGGAGTCGCCACGAACAGGACGTCCGGCTGGTGCGACGCGAGAATGTCCCGCCAGACGGTTTCGCCGTAACAGGCATCGATTCGATGTTCGGGAAAGTCGTTTTTGAAACCGTCGACGATCCTGCCCGCTGTACCGCTCTTCTCACTCCGTGTTCCAACGGCTGAAACTCGAATCTGGATGTCGGCAACATCAGGTGCCAAATGGCTCATGCCGATGCTTGTGAGCGCACCCGCGATGCCGCCCCGCATGAAGTCGCAAAAGCTCTGGCCGATAATCTCATCAAAGAACATGCCACCGCCAATGATGGCCACGTTGATTGTTTTTCCTGAATTGCTCATGTGTTCCTTTCAAAACTCCCGGCGTCGCGGGACAACTTACATCAGTTCGCCGGCTGAAATCACCGACGCGCCGCCAATCAGCCACATGGTTGACAACTGTCGGTCACATCACATCCACAGCGGCGTCCTGATATGCCTGCGGGATCAGTGCTCGACCGCTCGCCTGTTGCAATCACTGATCGTCGATGTCCGCACATCATGTGGTTGTTCTGAGGTGCCGAATCGAAAGCGAAACACTTTATCGCGACCTTTCGCTGATTAACAACAACCACCGGTCAGATCCACAATCTGACCTGCAATTGCCACAGATGGCAACCGCGAGCGGACAGCTTTGTCATTTCCTACGGGTTGCCGCACGTGCAGAAAGGCGTCCGGGGTCAGGGATCAGGGGTCACGCACGGTCTGTTCACTGGCCGGTGAGAAATTGGAGCTCAATCAGCAGACCATGACATTCGAGCTAACCGGAGTTGCTTGTCGGCAATGAAAATCAGGAATTGACCATAACATCTCAATCAGAAACCCTCGACGGCAGGCTGAACAGACCCGGCATCAACACGGACACATTGTCAACGGACGACCAGGCAGCGTTGGAATTGTCATCCGAGGCGCTCAGTTCAACACCGGTAGATCCTGCGGAGAAAACTCTGACGGCTTGCTACCAGGCTGCGGGTGGCGAGATCAAGGCACAACTGGTGTCGCAGCACGCGGAACACATCTCGCAGTCACGGTCGTCGGCGGCAGAACGACGTCGAAAGCACATGTCAAAGCGATGGCGTTGATCGACCTGCCAACGCCACTACCACCTGAGGCGGGTGTTCACACAAATTGCGTACGTATGCAGGAACGATAACACACACGCGTGAACGAACATCAGCCAGAACTGTTGTTGGAAGCAGACGACTCGAGTTAACGCCGGCACAGGCGCTGGGATTCCACGATTGAAAGTGGCCGCTACGGACCTAAATATGCGGAGTTCAACGCGGTGCCGAGTGCCCGCGGTAACGGACACCGCATGCACCAGGTCAAGGGGACGTGAAGGGGACCGAAGGGAGTCCAGACCAGGTTTCAACAGACAAGCCACGACGGCGCGTTCAAACATACGAGCCACGACCGTGAGGGAGTGGTCAGTGTCAGCAGGTCGCACGTGTAGACCGCTTCCTCACGGGCGCGGCTCGTTGACAGCGCTCAGGTTGCCTGTCCGATCTCGTTGCTGGCACCGTTCAGGCAGGCCGGATGAACGCCGATCTGGGCCACTGCAGGTCA
>JBDOMX010000563.1:3107-9061 GCA_039831615.1 Planctomycetaceae bacterium | reverse complement strand
CTTTGCGAGCAGCCTGGTTCCAGCACAGGACGGCCTGCCGGAGCAGCATCGCGGAAAAGCCGGATCGACGAACGGATTGAACATCGCATTTTTCAGCGTGCTGGACCATGGAGCGGTGGGAGACGGGAAGTCGAAAGACACGCAGGCAATTCAATCAACGATCGACGCCTGCGCAGTCCGTGGCGGGGGCACCGTCTGCTTTCCTGCGGGCGTCTATTTGTCAGGCAGCCTGCACCTCAAAAAACACGTCACGATTCATCTGGAAAACGGCGCGACATTACTGGCGAGCCCCAACGATGCCGATTTCGACCCCTGCGAGAAGCTCACATTCCGAAACGATTCTGATGAAGAAACGTCCTATTTCCATTTCTCCCTGATTTGGGCGGAGGGTGTGAGCAACATCGGAATCACAGGCCTGGGAACGATTGACAGCAACCGCGAGGGGCGAGGAGGCCCCAAGACGATTGCACTCAAAGGATGCCGTCGTGTGACAATCCGAGACATCACCATTCGCAATGCCGGAAACTACTGCATCAGCCTGCTGGGAACAGATCACGTCAATATTGACGGGATTTCGGTCTTTCGCAGCTTCTGCGACGGTATTGATCCCGATTGTTGCCACCACGTGAACATTTCGAATTGCCACATTGAATCATGGGACGATGCGATTGTTCCCAAGACCAGCTTCTCGCTGGGATATGAACGCTCGACAGAGCATCTGACGGTCGCCAACTGTGTGATGGCCACCAATTCCAACGGGTTCAAACTGGGAACTGAATCGAAGGGTGACTTTCGACACATCACTGTGTCGAACTGCGTCGTGATGCCATACACGAGTAAGACGAATTACCGTACACCTGGCGGAAAGCCTATTTCCGGAATCGCCCTGATTTCAGCAGATGGTGCAAGAATCGAAAACATCAGCATCACCAACATTTCGATGAAGGAAGTCCGTTTCCCCATCTTTATGCAACTGAGTAATCGGGGACGAGACAGCGACATTCCAGTGCCAGGAGCCATCAGGAATATCATCATCAGCAATGTGACAGCCCGGCACGCGAAGATTGCATGCATCGTCGACGGACTCCCCGAACATCCGCTTCATGACATACATCTCGACAACATCAAAATCAATTGCCTGGGGGGTGGGACGAGGGTCGCAAACGAACGTGAGGTTTCAGAAATGGTCGGCAAGTATCCCTCTGCCAACAGGTACGAGGACGTGGCCACCTGTGGACTATTCATTCGCCATGTCACCGGCCTCAAACTGGAGGATGTCGAATTGTCGATGGATAACGTCGATTTCCGTCATGTCGTGATTTGTGATGACGTTCAGGATTTGATGATCGACTCACTCAACGCTCCCGGTGCGGCAGACGGCGCTTCGCTGATTCGGTTTGACGATGTGCGGAATGCCATGATTCGCGGTTGTCGTCCCGACGACCGTGTGAATGTGTTTCTCAACGTCTCAGGAAAACACAGCGACGCGATTCATCTGACCAGCAATGACTTCACGAATGTCGAGGAAGTCTCCGTTCTTGACGAAACCGTGCCAGCTGAGCGGGTGCGAAGTGAGTTCAATCTTGAATGAGGCCGACATGGAATCGGGAATGATTCCGCGAACGCCGGCTGTCAGTCATTCGATCACGCGTCGTGCATCACGGGGCGGTGAACGGTCGCACTACAACTGTCCGTCCGGTGCCGACATACCAACGGCCAACTCCTTCTGACTTTCGTCAAATCGGCGAATTCCGTTTTTCAGAAACTGTGTGAATTCCTCACGGCTCACAACACCCGAAGTGCTGGACATGACGCGCCGGCCGTCGGGTGAGAGAACGACGTAGGTCGGCATTGAATAGCCGCCGGTAAACTTCTTGCTCAGTCGCCGATTCATTTCCAGCAGGCGTTCTGATTCCTCACCTTCCTGAATGGTGGGAATCCGATCCAGATACAATTGAGCTCTGGGGAGCGTCGACAGGATGTCGACGACATCCGGACGATTCATGACATCGTTCTCCATATCGCGACAGTTTTGGCAGTTCACCCCGGTGAAATCCACAAACACAGGTCGATCGTTCAATTGTCCTGCTCGAACCGCATCGTCCAGCTGCAGCGTGTACGCCAGACCATCGTGCGACAATGCATATTGAGCGCTTGCAAGCTCCGCGAATTCGTCCTTCACGGTACCGCGATGTTGGGCCGTCGCCCCGGCAGCAGACTCAAAACGGGGCGGCGCGAAGCCGACCAGACGATTCCACACCCAGCTGTCCGGCGGAGTTGGACTGAACATTCCCACACAGATCAGCAGTCCCAGCCCGATGCTGCCCATGGCCCACAGTCCACCGATCGGCGAAATCCCATCTGTTGGCGTGTCCTTCGAAAATCGAAAGACGCCCAGCAGGTACAATCCTGTCACGAAGGCCAGCGTGGCCCACAGCACCATAGCCGTTGAAAAATCAATAAATCGCGGCGTCGCTGTGGGACTGAATCCGATGTCCGCGACGCTGAGAAACTTGACGACCAATGCCAGTTCAAGCAGTCCCGCAGTACATTTGACTTTTTGCATCCAGCCGCCACTCTTCGGCAGTCGACTGAGGAATCGCGGGAACTGGGCGAGAAAGAAAAACGGCGATGCAAACGCGGTGGAAAAGGCAAGCATGCCGAGGGTTGGCCACAGATAGTCTCCCTTGGCGGCTTCCACCAGCAAAGGGGCCACAAATGCAGCGGTGCACGTAAAGGACACAAGCGTGAATGTGAGTGCCATGAAGAGTACGCCGAGCACTCCTCCCTGGCCTTCCTGCTGTGCTGACCAATTGAGCAGTGACGTCGGGACACGTAATTCAAATACCCCCATCAGCATGAGCGCGAATGCGACGAAGACCGCGGCAAAGAACAGATTCAGCCAGGGACCGTTGGCCAGTTCTGTCATTGTTTGAGGCCCGAAGACGATCGAAACCAATACACCGATGACCGTGAACGACCCAACGATGCCCAGACAGTAGATCACAGCCAGCAGTCTTGTATTCCCCTTTCCGGACTCGCCCTGCTTCAGAAAGAAAGCCACAGTCACGGGAATCATTGGAAAGACACAGGGGGTCAGCAAAGCGACGAGCCCGGCACCGACGGCCGTCAGCAGAAAAACAAGGAGCCCTTCGCTTCTTGAGTCAGCTGCTCTTCCAGCACTGTCCTGGTGAGCACTGGATGGCGATGAAGTGTCGTCGGGAGCCGAATCAGGACTGGAAAGTGCCAAAGACGTGGCGTCGGTGGCCCCTCCCAGTGCCACTGCAAAATCAGCTGATCCGGGAATCTCACAAACCTTTTCCGTACACAACTGCCCCTGGATGGTACCGGTTATGGACGCGTTGCCGTCGGTGACCACAAACCGCCGGGTCCAGGTCACAGTCTGCTCATGAATTTCCAACGGATCTCCCAGGGGATTGTCAACTAACCGAGGAGCGGACGTCGCCGTAAAGTTGTCGTCGATTTGTTCCAATCCCGAAACGGTCTTCAGCGAGAGCTTCGTTGGTGTGCCACCAAGCGCATCGGCCGGCATTGTGTTGGAATACGTGTGCCATGTCTCGGCGATATCGGCTTGAACGCTGAGTGTCACTTCGGCACCAGGTTGCGCATCGGCTGGGGTCAGCGATACCGTATATCCAACCTTTGCATCCTCCGGCGAGATCCCGTCCTGAGTCACCACGACCGTCGACGGATACATGGACGCGGGAATTGGGGATTTCTCGAGTTCCGTTCCGGACAATGTCTCGTCAGCGACGATCTCAGCGAGAAACTCAGGAGGCGGGATCAGCAGCACGCATTGACCACCGTCGATTCCATTTCCATCCGTACAGATTTGGCCACTGACTGTACCACTGACCCGAATGGACCCCGCCAAAGCTGCTTCTGAAACCAGCTTACGGGACCACGTCACCGTGCTCAGGAATTTCTCGACGTCGCCTTCGAAGACGTCAACAAATTCGGTCTTAGGCTTTCGATCTGCTGTGAATCCCTGTTGTTCCAGCAGCAGGCCTGCGGTTTCATTGACAGCGATTCTGGTCTTTTGGCCCTTTGGAGTCGAAGTGGAGTAGATATAGAAACTCGGCGGAGGCGTGACCGTAACATGCAGTTCGACGGTGTGAGCATCCAGTTGGGTCAGCTTCGCCGATACATTGACGGTACGAGCTTTCTCTTCGACGGGTTCAAACTGCAACTTCCCATTCAGGAAGTCGGAGAAGTTTTCCTGTCCCGCCGCCAGGCCTGCTGGCAATGAGCTGATTAACAGAACCAGAAACAAACGAAGCACCATTTTTTGATCCTGTGTCGATCCAGTGAGACGGAAAGGACGTCGCGCGCAGTTCAATGACCTTGATTTCCAACGACGTGGTCCGAGGTCGCCGTCAGGACATTGACGTCCAGCGGCGATTGATACTTACATCGAACCGAAACCAGCAGTGCGACGGAACACAGACCGTGTGATGATTGCAGAATTCCGGGCCACATTCCGAGTTCCGGCAGGACCTGCCGAATTATCTCCAACCGGCGGGCAAAAGTCGATCCCGAGAGCACATGGCCCGATCGGTGGTTAGCAGCAAGTGACAGGTTGCCCGGATATGAGCATCATGAGTGAAGAAGATTCCATCGCCGGGTATCAAAACTGGCGACATCTCGTCTTTCTGCATTGGCGGGTGGCGCCGGACGAATTACAGGTTCATCTGCCGCCGGGACTCACTGTGGAAACCTTCGACGGAGCCGCATGGCTGGCCCTCGTTCCGTTCGCCATGGAACGCGTGCGTCCGTGGTGGTCGCCGGCCGTCCCAGGGATTTCATGGTTTCTGGAAACAAATGTCCGGACATACGTGCGCCACGAAAGTGGGCTGAATGGGGTGTGGTTCTTCAGTCTGGACGCCAACTGCCGCCTCGCGGTCCGTATCGCCCGGACCTTCTGGAGTCTCAACTACATCGACTGTCAAATGTCTCAGGAATTCGATCACCAGGCCGGAACTCTCAAATACACCGGACAGCGTTCGCGAGTTCCTGCGGACGTTTATAATGTCACCTGCCAGATACCGGCTGCCAGTCCTCAACCAGCCAATCAAGGAAGCCTGGAGCATTTTCTGCTGGAACGGTATCGCCT
This sequence comes from Planctomycetaceae bacterium, assembly GCA_039831615.1. GTDB lineage: Bacteria > Planctomycetota > Planctomycetia > Planctomycetales > Planctomycetaceae > S139-18. The sequence continues at coordinate 3,927 of JBDOMX010000563.1, read as the reverse complement.
CCTGAGCCAGACGTCTGAGGGGAATTTCGTGACGGCAAACGTCATACACGAACCGTACACGTTCTTACCCCTGACCCAGGTACAGTGCCAGGAGACCTACACGACGCGGTTGATTGACGATCGTGACAATCCCCGGCCGCCTGTCCATGCCGTCTACAGTCCTGGGGTCGATGTCCGGGTGACCGCAATACAAAGCGTGAAATAGAAAGCGGCACAGACGATGACCGTCTGTGCCGCGCAGAATCAATGGTTCTTGTGACGTCTCCCTGTCCTATTTGTTGACAAGATTCTCCATCAGCTGAATGCCGGCCGGACCGACCAGAACTACGAAAATGCCCGGAAAAATGAACAGGACAAGGGGGAAAATCATCTTCACCGCGGTTGCCGCAGCTTTTTCTTCCGCCATCTGACGACGTTTGACTCGCATGCTGTCTGATTGAACTCTCAGAGCCTGAGCAATCGACGAACCGAATCGGTCAGCCTGGATCAGAATTGCAGCTAAAGCACGCATCTCATCGACTCCCGTGCGAATGCCAAGGTCGTGCAACACCTGTCGGCGAGGCTTCCCCATCTGCAGTTGCATATTGGCCGTGCCCAGTTCCTGGCAGACTTCCGGTGCACCGCTCGCCAGCTCCTCAGAAACGCGTCGCATCCCGGAGTCGAGACCGAGTCCAGCTTCCACACACACAACGAGAAGGTCGAGTGCGTCCGGCAGTTGCAGAAAGATCTTAGTCTGCCGTGACATCTTCATCAGCGTCAGGATCAATTCCGGCAGATAGAAACCGAGACCAGCGCCGATCACCCAGGCCATCCAGGAGTT
>JBDOMX010000563.1:0-3097 GCA_039831615.1 Planctomycetaceae bacterium | reverse complement strand
AATGCCGTAAACACCCCCAAATACAAGCCCCAGAACCAATGAGACCATTTTGATCGCCAGGAAGTTTCTTGGTGCGTTCTCGTTACTGTATCCTGCGTTCGCGAGGCGAATCTTCAGTTTGCTCTGATCCGCTTCTTTGCCGGAGTCCAGCGCTTTGGACAGCGCGGGAGCAGCCTTGTCGAGAATGTTGTTCATCTTGCCGTTGTCGGCTTTGTTTGTCCGTCGCAAACGCGGATCTCGCATTTCCTCCAGCCGTTCTGACGCGCGGGAACGCTTTTGGGTGAACATGGAGACGACTGCCCACACAGCACAGGTGGCTGCGGCAAACACCGCGATCGGGATAATGAGTTCCGTGTTCATGACAATTGTCCGTGTTCTGTGTCTTCAGAAGCTGCCGACGATTCCGTCCGGATCAGACCTTGATGTCGCAGATCTTACGGATGACGAATGCACCCAGAATCTGCAGGATAATAGCTCCCGTCATCATCTTGCGACCGTCTTCGTGCTCAAACAGAACCATGACGTAGTCCGGATTGAGGTAGTACACCGCCATAAACAGAGCAGGTGGCAACGCCATCAGTACGATGCCGCTGATTCGGCCTTCTCCAGTCAGTGCTTTGACCTGCCCGAGAATCTTGAATCGCTCGCGAACAAGTCCACTGATTTTGTTGAGGATTTCTGCGAGGTCGCCTCCCGCCTGACGCTGAATGGCAACCGCCGTGACGAAGAATTGCAGGTCGACGTTGGGAATGCGATCGAGCATATTGAGCAGCGCTCGGTCGATTGGAATCCCAAGGTTTTGTTCTTCGTAGCAGTTGTGAAATTCTGTTGAAATCGGAGCCGGCATCTCACTGGCGACGACACTCAGGCCGGATGCCAGACTGTGGCCTGATTTCAGTGCGCGTGACATGAGGTCCAGAGCGTCCGGCAGTTGCTTTTCAAATTTTTTGAACCGTCGACTCCGACGAAGCGAGAGCCAGCCCCAGGGAAGTGAGAAACCTGCAACGGCTCCCACCGGAACCAGTGCTGCAGGGGCGCGAACGATCATGGCAGCGCAGGCCCCCAGAGCCGCCGCAGCGGCGCAGATACCGAGAAACTGCTCGATCCTCAGCGGAGACTCCGCCTGTTGGAAAAACAGCGGCAACCGTTTGAACCGCTTGATCATTGAACTCAGCATGCCGGTCGCAGTGCTGAATCCGTCGTTGATAAGCTCATCGGCAATTTTGCGGCTGTTGGCGTCACCACCGGTGAAGGCCGCCAGACGTGTCTCCACGTGAGAAGCCGATCGGCCCTGCACGAGCATACCCACACCGACGACCAGCGTTACCACGCCGATGAACGCTGTGATCAGAATCATCAGGGTTGGATCCATGACGAACAGTCTCCTCGTTGGTTTTCACGCAGCAACGACCCGTTGAGCCGTGCTGAATTCATTGAACCGTACAGATCAGTGTGAACGAAGAGCACGCTGCTGGAAGATGCTCGGAGGAAGCCGCACTCCGCCCGCTTCCAGATGCTCAACACACTTCGGACGAACGCCGGTCGCCTCGAAGTGACCCATAGCTTTCCCGTCTTCGCCGATTCCGTCCTGGACAAACTTGAAGATATCCTGCATGACCAGAGTGTCCTGTTCCATGCCGACGATCTCGGAGATGAAGGTGACTTTTCGGGCACCTCCCTGCAGACGACTGGCCTGAATGACGAGATTAATCGCGGAAGAGATTTGTTTTCGTACTACTGACAGTGGCAGATCGATGCCGCTCATATTGATCAGTGTTTCGATGCGGGAAATGGCATCTCGCGGGTTATTGGCGTGCACGGTGGTCAGTGAACCATCGTGACCGGTATTCATCGCCTGCAGCATGTCGAGCGTTTCACCCCCACGACATTCGCCAATGATGATCCGGTCGGGACGCATACGCAGGGCATTCTTCACGAGGTCCGTAGCAGTGACGGCCCCCTTGCCCTCGATATTGGGCGGCCGCGTTTCCAGTCGCAGCACATGATCCTGCTGGAGCTGGAGTTCGGCTGCGTCTTCGATCGTGATGATCCGGTTTTCGTTGGAGATGAAGCTGGAAAGCGTGTTCAGCAACGTTGTTTTTCCTGAACCTGTTCCACCGCTGATGACCATGTTCAGCCGGGCTTTCATCGCGCCCTCCAGGAACATCACCATTTCCGGCGTGAATGCTCCGAACTTCAGGAGGTCTTCCAGCGTCAGTGGATTCGCTCCGAAACGACGAATCGTTAATGACGGTCCGTCAAGGGCGAGCGGCGGAATAATGGCGTTCAGTCGTGAGCCGTCGGGCAGACGAGCGTCAACCATTGGTGATGTTTCATCGACTCGCCGACCTACCTTGGAGACAATGCGGTCCAGAATCTGCAGCAGGTGTTCGTTATCGCGGAACGTCACGTCCGATTTGATGATCCGGCCGTTTTTTTCCAGGAAGACATGTTTGGGGCCGTTGATCATGATGTCCGCAACCCCCTCTTCCTTGAGCAGCAGTTCGAGCGGTCCGAACCCGAATGCTTCGTCAAGCACCTCTTCGACCAGTCGTTCGCGCTCCGCGCGGTTCAGCATAGGGTTTTCGGTATCACAGAGATGCTCAACAACCACGCGGATCTCGCGGCGCAGCGATTCACCTTCCAGCTCCGAGATCCTGGTCAGATCCAGTTTTTCGACCAGCTTGCCGTGAATGAGCGACTTGAGTTTCTCGAAGTCGTTTGAATTGTTCCGTGCAGGACTTGCCTGAGTCACCATTTCCAGATCTCCTGAGGTTCATTGTTCCCGTACTTCGTGTGTCGGTGGCGGTCGGAAGACGGGGGGCCGGGACAATGCTCGTGCTGAAAACTAGGTCACAGAAGTGGAACTGCAGCAGACTTCCGACCAAATGTTGACGAATCGCCACAAACCGATGCGGCAATTGCGATCGATCGTGTCAGCTGTGCCGGTTATTTCGCGGAATCGGGCAAAACACGGCGCATGAAAGTCGGAGTGGATTTGAAGCCACCGGAGGTTCGGGACGTCGAACTTTTCACAACCGTGATGAACGTCGGCAACGGCACTGATCAACCGATGCGCCGTTCACTGCCGATGGTT
>JBDOMX010000416.1:0-2125 GCA_039831615.1 Planctomycetaceae bacterium | reverse complement strand
GAAACTGACGACGCAGTACTTCGGCACGATTCCACGCCCCGAACGAGAACTCAATCAAACCTGGACCGAAGAGCCTGCCCAGGACGGTGAACGGCTTGTGACAATCCGGCGCGTGGGCGAAGTCCCGATGGCCGGATTGATCTACCACGTCCCGGCCGGCAGCCATCCCGACTTCGCTGCCGTGGATGTCCTGACAACGGCGATGGCCAGTGAGCCGTCCGGCAGACTCTACGAGCGTCTCGTGAAACGCGGACTGGCAGCCAGCGTTTACGGAACGCGTTTCGCACTGCATGATCCGGGAATGGCAATGTTCATCGCGGAAGCTGCTCAGGGAGTGGACGGAAGCGACCTGCTGCAGTCCATGGCAGAATCAGTCGAGACCGTGATGGAAAAACCATTTACCGACAAAGAAGTTGAACGAGCAAAACAGGATTTGCTCAAACGCCGTGAGCTCAGTGTGGCGAATTCACAGGGAATTGCGATTTCGCTCAGTGACTGGGCCGCTCAGGGTGACTGGCGTTTATTCCTGCTGCATCGCGACCGTCTGGAGAATGTTGCGACGGATGACGTCAATCGTGTGGCGGAGTCGTTCCTGCAACGGACAAATCGGACCGCTGGACTGTACGAGCCGACGGAGTCGTCGCAACGGACGACAATTCCCCCAAGTCCTGACGTGGCGGAAATGATTGGTGACTACAAAGGGCGCGCGCAGATCGCTCAGGGTGAAGTGTTTGATCCCTCCCCGATTGCGATCCTGAAGCGACTGGAACGTTTCGATATTCAAGCGGATGTCCGAACAACCTTGCTGTCAAAAAAGACACGAGGTGAAACTGTCAATTTGCGTCTGACACTTCGCTACGGAAATCTGGAATCACTGCGGGGTCAGGCAACTGCGGCAGAGTTTCTTCCGGCGATGCTCAAACGCGGAACAGAAACGCGGACACATCAGGAAATTCAGGACGAGCTGGATCGCTATCGTGCCCAGTTGCAGATGATCGGCGAAGCCGGCCGGGTCACGATTAGTTTTCAAACGACCCGTGGGAACCTGTCGGCCGTGCTGAGCCTCATTGAAGATATGTTGCGACATTCGACCTTGCCGGAGGAAGAATTCACGCTGACCAAGCAAGCGCAACTAGCCACCGCAGAACAAAATCTGACAGAACCGAATTCCATCGCACAAAGAGCGGTGCAGCGAAAAATCAGTCCCTACCCGGCTGACGACCCTCGATACTTTCCCGACCTGCAGGAATCAATTGAACGCATCAAGGAAGCCAGTGTTGAGGATGTTCGCGAACTCTACGCATCATTGCTGCAGGGCAACGTTGGAGAGTTAACCGTCGTCGGAGATTTCGATCCTGAGCCAGCCGTGGCTGCTGTGACGAAGATGACTGACCGATGGCAGTCGGAAACCGCATTCGAATGGATCCCGCGTGAGGCTGCGAATTTGAAGGACGGAAGCTTCGAACAGATCAACACGCCCGATAAAGCCAACGCCATGTACTTCGCGGCGTTCACGCTGCCGATGAAGAGTGACGATCCGGATTACCCCGCGCTCAAGCTCGGAAACTACATCCTCGGTGGTGGTGCTCTGTCGTCGCGACTGGGGAATCGAGTACGTCGTAAGGAAGGACTGTCCTACGGTGTCGCGTCAGCGATTCAGGCATCGTCAACGGACCCGCGGACGATCTTCTACATTTACGCAATTTCGAATCCACAGAACGCCATTCGAGTCCATGAAGTGATTCAGGAGGAACTGTCAGGATTCCTGAAAGATGGCATCACCGAGACCGAACTGAACGAGCAGCGAGCCGGACTCCTGCAAAGCAGAGAACTCAAGCGAACCAAAGATGGCACGCTCACTCAGACCCTCGCCACATACGCTCGAGCAAACCACACGATGCAGTTTGCTGCAGACTTTGAAGATCGAATCCGTTCGCTGACTGTCCAGGATGTGAATGCCGCGATGCGCAAGCACATCAATCCCGATCGCCTGCAGATCGTCATCGCCGGGGACTTTGAAAAGGCCGGAAAGGAATGAGATCCGACCGTTGAAGAGGCCGTCCGGTGGAAACCGGACGGCCTGAGACTGGTCTGATGCACGGTTGGAATATATTGTTTTTTTGTT
>JBDOMX010000568.1:0-2125 GCA_039831615.1 Planctomycetaceae bacterium | reverse complement strand
GCTTATTCTGTTTGACCAGCAATTGCGCCAACTGCCTGGCATCCCGCGGTTGACGCCTGGCCGGGGTGGCATCGACCAGCGCCTGCAAATCTGCCGACGACAGCAGGCCGCTGGCGGAAATCTGATGTGCGAACTGTTCAAGCGAATCGGCCACCGCGTAACACCTCCGAACGGCCAGTGTAATAGGTCTTCGTCCTCAAACTCTGATAATACCTGACTCTTCGCACGGATTGCGGCAGTCATCGTGAACGGAGCAGCTTTCGAAATGTGGTGGCGGGTACTGACCGCGGGAGCAATGAAATATGAGTTCTGGAACCTTCGCCGCGGCCACAAATCAGCGTAAATCGCTGTAGCCGCGATGCGATCGCAACATCGACTGCCTGTCTACGTGGGCAAGATTCAGGTGCGCTGCTGCCGAGCTGACGCACGACGCGTGGATCCGCTGGCGGCCCACTACCAGAATGTCCATTGTGAATGTCCGTTTTCGAGGTGGCGTCCGGGCATTACTTTTGCAGGTAACGAATCCGTCGATAACGCTTCGACAATGTTTCGCGTTGTCCTCGTGCAAATGCGCCGTGACCGCGTGAGGAAATGCTGTTGCCGATTCTTCAACCGGCCGGCAAATGTGCTTCCGCACTTTGCTTTCTTGTCTTCTTCGCGGTCACCGATACACTTGAGCCAACAGACACACGACATTGAATCCCCTCCAAGGTGTGCAGATGACTAGTCAAATTGGCGTGTGAGTTGATCACCGCGAGGCCTTTCTTGTGACACTGGCGGGCTCAGAAGCTGAGACAAAACGCATTTTGTCTAACAGTGAAAGCCAGCCGAGGCGTGCGAGTGATCAGGCATCGGGATCGTTTGAATCGCAGCAGGTTCAGGCAGATGACACTCGTGAACGTAAACATGTCGCAGAACTGAATCATTTCTACGACGAAGTCATTTCGCATCTGGGCGATGTGGATTGTCTGCTGATTTGTGGTCCCGGAGAGGCTCGCACGGAACTGAAAAAGAGGCTGGAGAGAAAGTCGAAATCCGGCCCCGAAGTCACACTCAAGCCCGCCGACAACATGACTGAACCTCAACTTGTTGCCATGATTCGCCAGCATTTTGCCTGATAGCAGAACGGATTTTGGTTCAGGCAGTCGAAGGCCCCGATGTGAACGCCGCGGATTCCGTCTGCAAGCGTCGTTGAGCGAGAATTCTAAGAAGGCATCAACGTCTTCTCCAAAACCGTCGACATCCTCCCAGCAACCGGATCCGCAGCGTGTGCTGGTCTTTCCCTTCCCAGCGAGGAATGAACACGTCCTGCCCGAGCACCTCCTCCGGGATGTAGGGCGTTTGGTCAAAGAACTCCAACGGCCTCAAACGGCGGGATCAACGCACGCCAATTCGTTCGGACGTGTCGAATCTCGCCCGGTCCTTGTGAGGAATCATTCGGATCGAGCCTGAATTCCAGGCGGGAACAAACGTGAACGCCGGGAGGAGTACCAAGAGGATTCAAACAGCATCACCATCGGTTCAACCGTAGCCGGAGCGTTCTGTCATTGAATTTTAAAACTCTACACAGTGGCACGCATCTACATCGAAACAACTGTCGTCAGCTTCTACTTCAATGCTCGCACCGAACCGGAAATGGTTGCTCGTGAGCGGTGGACACGCCGATGGCTCGACGCTGCACTCACAGGAACTGATGAGCTTGTAACGAGCCTTGCGGTGGAAACCGAATCTGGTGCTGGCGACTTTCCAAACAAGTCTGATATGTTGGCGTTGCGTTGCGTTTCCCATTGCTCGATGTAAACGATGCCGTTATCGAATCAGTTCAGGCGTACATTGCCAACCACGTGATGCCACATGATCCAGGCGGTGACGCATTTCACCTGGCGATGGCCTCTTTTCATCGCTGCGATTTCCTTGTGACGTGGAACTGCCGCCACATTGCAAACGCCAACAAATTTGGGCATATCAGGCGTGTGTAGACGGGGTTTGGGCAACCCGGCTTTGGTAACACCTCTTGAACGAAGAAATTGACGATGGATAGCTCGTGTCTGTCCGTTAATCAGTTTGAGTTGAAGAATAGCGGCTCAAATTGTGAACGGTCTCCACGAAGATGAGGTGGAAAACC
>JBDOMX010001124.1:0-9078 GCA_039831615.1 Planctomycetaceae bacterium | reverse complement strand
CATCGAAGCCACGTTCTCGACCGAGGGAGCATCGGTCTCGACGGATCAACTGGCCGACCCGCGCAGGAAGGATCTGACTGATCGCAATAAACAGGTGCAGGTGCTGGGTAACAACGGGACTGATCAGCAGACATTCAGCACCACACTGGATGTGATTGACCGACAGCTGGAGAAACACAGTCCCGGAATGTCACTGGAATCGGTCGACTGGGAGATCCGCAATGAAGATTCAAATTCCGTTGTGTTCGCCTACGTCGCGCCCGATCGAAGCGTGGAAATCCAAAAAACTTACCGCGTCGAGCCTTTCTCTGCAAAGACGGGTGACAAAGTTGAAGCCCTGAGGACAGACCCGGTCGCCTATACGATTCAGTGCGAATTGATCGTGCGGAACCGTTCAGCACAAATGCAGGAAGTGCAGTACGAACTTCTGGGACCCTGCGGAGTCATTCTTGAGAACAAAGATCACACTCGAAAATATCGCGACATCAAGGTGGAGTTCGTCGAGGACGGCGAATCTGCCTTGTCCTCGGCCTCGGAAGTACAATCCTTATGGACCAAGCAGCGTCAGGATGATCCGGGGGCGACCCACCACGAAATCAGCGAACTCGTTCGTGAGGGAGAACACAAGTGGGTCGAACCCGTCCGATATGCGGGAGTCGATGTGCAGTTCTTCGCGGCACTCATTGCTCCGATTGATGGTCGCACTGCGCAAGAGCAGGCGACAAATCGGCGGATTGACCGAATCTGGCCGGTCCTGCTGCAGCCGAATCCGACATCCACCCTGGCCGACATCACCTTCAGAATGGCCTCGACGCCGCAGGAGCTGCAGCCAGGCGATGCACTGACGCACGACTACAAGCTGTTCGTTGGGCCAAAGCACGGCGCCTTGCTGGATCCGGCACCTTTCAAAGCAGAACAGGTGCTGGACTACGGATCCTACTTCGGATTCATTGCACGCGGAATGCATGCCGTGCTCAGCTTCCTGTACGAAATCCATCTTCCGTACTGGCTGGCAATCATTTCTCTGACGGTCATGGTCCGCTGCTGCCTGTTCCCGCTGTCTCGCAAGCAGGCCATCAGTGCGGCTCGCATGAAAGAGCTGCAACCAAAGATCGCTGAACTCAAGCAGAAGTACGGCGAAGACAAAGAGAAGATGGCCAAAGCGCAAATGGAGCTCTGGCGCAAACACAATATCAATCCGCTGGGCGGATGCCTGCCGCTCTTTTTTCAATTGCCAGTCTTCATCGGTCTGTACACGTGTCTGAACACGGCCGTCGATCTGAGAGGTCAAGAATTATGGTGGATCGACAACCTGGCGGCACCCGATGCCCTCTTCGGTATGCCATTCCCATTGCCGGTTCTGGGGACCGATTTCAACCTGCTGCCGTGTATTAATGTCGTGCTGTTCCTGGTCCAGCAGAAACTGTTCATGCCGCCGCCAACGGACGAACAGCAGGAACTGCAACAGAAGATGATGAATGTGATGACCATCTTCTTCGCCGTGATGTTCTGGCACGTCCCGGCAGGTCTGTGTATCTATTTCGTAGCTTCCAGTTTGTGGAGTATTGGCGAACGCAAACTGCTCGGCAGCGATGTTCTGACAAAAAATGTCAAGTCTGAAAACGACACAGATGATGATCCGGTCAGCTCCGGCAAACCGAACAACAAGCGATCTAACCGCAAACGCAAGCCGATTGCTGCTGACACCGATCCCGATCGTCCCAAAGGATTCCTGGAACGCCTGATGGCGGCTGCCGAACGGGCGAAGAATCAGGCTGAACAAAACCGACCGAGCGGTAACGGTGGGAAACGTGCCAAACAGAGTAAAAAGCGGTGAGACCCTGTAACGGTCCTGTCGCCCCCGCGGCTTCACTATTCTCTCCCTGTGACGCACTCTTTCCGACGGTGATCCGTACGTCCGGTCGTATGCGAACATGCCGCTGGAAGATCATCTGATCGACGTGATCGATCCCGTGTCGAATTAGTTTTCTCGTGCCATGTCGTTTCATCTCGACGATTGCATTGTTGCCGTTGCCTCACCTCCGGGGCCATCTGCTCGCGGAATCATTCGGGTCAGTGGCCGCGAAGCGGTTTCGATTGCAGGCCGGTTGCTGGACAGCACGCTCCCGCAGGTCGGTCCTCCTGTCCGAATCGTCGGGCGACTGCTGGCAGAATATCTTGGAACGCCCCTGCCGGCAGCCGTCCTGGTGTGGCCCACGACGCGCAGCTACACCGGACAGCCCATGGCCGAGTTTCATGTCATTGGTTCGCCACCCATCCTCGACCTTGTCGTCGCAGCGGTCATTAACGCCGGAGCTCGCCCTGCAGAACGAGGAGAGTTCACGATGCGGGCTTTCCTGCACGGTCGCATCGACTTGCTGCAGGCAGAAGCAGTCCTGGGCGTGATTGATGCCGCTGATCACAACGAACTCCAGGCGGCGTTGACGCAGCTCGGAGGCGGCCTCACACAGCAACTGCAGCGCATTCGGTCGACGATCATTGCGATGCTCGGGGACCTCGAAGCCGGCCTTGATTTCGTTGAAGAAGATATTGAATTCATTTCTTCCACAGAGATGGTTGAGCGACTCAACGATGCCAGAACCGTCCTGCAGCGACTGTTCCACGATTCCGAAATGCGACTTCCATCCGGCTATCGTCCGCGAGTCGTCATCGCCGGCCTGCCGAACGCCGGGAAAAGCACTTTGTTCAATCGGCTGGCAAACGCCGAGCTGGCCATCGCTTCAACCCTTGCAGGAACCACCCGTGACTACCTCAGCTGCCCGGTCCGGATCGAAAACATTACCATCGAACTCGTGGACACAGCGGGCTGGGATGGCCTGACCAATGGCATCATGACGACCGCCGGAGAACTGCGGCAACAGCAAATCGGATCGGCGGATTTGGTCCTGTGGTGCCGTGCGGCTGATCTCAGGGCTGACGCACGATCGTCAGATACCGAGCTTCGCGGGCAGCTGACGTCGCTGGCCCCTCGAATGATCTCGGTGGTCACATGCTCCGATCGCGTGCATCCCTCCGAGGACCGCTCGGACGAGATTTACGTCAGCGCATTGTCCGGAACTGGTCTCAACAAGCTGCGCCGCACGCTCGTCCGCCGGCTGACCGGGAGCCCAACATCTCGCACTGAGCTGTTGGCTACGACCAGCCTGCGTTGCCGCGACAGCATTCAGCGGGCAATTGCCAGTATTGATTCAGCCGTTGAATCGGCGAATTGCGGTCTGGGCGATGAAATCACGGCCATCGGCCTGAGAGAAACACTGCACGAACTGCGCAGCATGCTCGGCGAAACCTGTCACGACGACATTCTCGACCACATCTTCAGCAACTTCTGTATCGGAAAATAAGCCACTCCGCGGCTCGAATGGCTCGTCCGTCCAACGGGTGCCGAAAACACCATGGGTGCGCCGTGAAATGATTGTATCGCCGCGTTTCATGTGTGGTCGGACTCCTCAGCGGCCGTGCGACTCTACGGCGTTTCAGCACTGCGCCGGGCCTAAAACAATCTCCTGAGTTCATCGTTGCGTTCTTCCTGCTGCAGCTTGTAACGCGCTGGTCACACGACTAAAAATCCGGAACTGGTCGGTCGACTCAAACAGTGTCTCGGGAGGACCCTTCGTGGCTGATATTGACGTCTACAAAGAATGGCTCGGAATCCCGCCTGGAGAACGTCCCCCCGATCATTACACCCTGCTGCGACTGGTGATGTATGAAGATAACCCGGATAAGGTTCGCAGCAATTACCGCAAACTCAACGGCCATGTCCGAAAGTTCGCCACGGGTCAGCACCTGAAGGCTTCGCAGGATTTGCTGAACGAACTTGCGAAGGCCATGCTTTGCGTCACCGATCCCGATTCCAAACGGGAATACGATGCATCGCTGGGTCGTGAACCGACGGAGGTCGCCACAGACGAGGAAGCAAAGACAACACTGCAGTATCTCGTGAGCAAGGGAGTCATTAAGCGTGGACAGGTCAGTGAGATCGAACACTTTGCTGACGCTCGTGGCCTGTCACATCGAGATGCTGTCGTCCAGATGAAACTGGCCGAGCAAACCGAAGCGACGCAGGCAATGGCCGTCGAACTGCGGATGCCCTTCGTCGATCTGGATGACATGCTCCCGGAAGATGATGTGCTCGATGGATTGCCACGCAACCTGGTCAAACGGCACACCTGCCTGCCGCTGTTTGAGGATGGTGGCCGTCTGCTGGTGGCGTGTGCCGATGAACCGGCACCGGAACTGGAAGACGAAGTGCGGATGAGATTCGGAATGCCGATGCGAGGCGTACTGGCGGTGCCTCGACAAATCAATCAGGCCATCGCCAAACATTACGCTCCAGGAACCCGCACAGAAGCGGAATTCGTCGGCAACGCTTCGGGACAGTCGACGGACGATGGCCGGCAAGCGAAATCGTCGAAGACAAAGAAGAAAAAGTCCGAACCGACGAAATCGTCCGCACCACTGACCGACGAAGAAAAGACCAATCGACGAAATATGAGTCTGATTGCAATATGCTGGTCGGTCATCGTGCCCATGGTGGGAATGAGCACGCTGACGGAGCTAACCGGTCTGGTGCAGGCCGGAATCACGGCGGTCATCGCAGCCGCCGTTGCGGCAGGGCTTAAACTGACCTACTGGAAGTAGAACTCGTGGATCAGTGTGCTTCCGACTGAACTCGATTCGCGACAGCCGAGCGACGATTCCCCCCCCCCCTGAGGAGACTGTTCAATGGACGGCGTCGCGATATTCGTAGATGTGCAGAACGTGTTTTACACGGTGAAGCAGAGTTTTGGATGTCATTTCGACTACCAGTTCTTCTGGGACACCGTGACCAAAGGACGAAAAGTCGTCCGGGCAATCGCCTACGCGATTGATCGCGGCGATTCACAGCAATTGCATTTCCAGCAGATCCTGAGATCGATCGGTTTCGAAGTGAAACTCAAGCCGTACATTCAACGGCGAGACGGGTCAGCCAAAGGTGACTGGGACGTCGGCATCACTCTGGACATGGTCGAGCTGGCGACCGAAATCGACGTCGCTGTGCTGGCGTCGGGTGACGGTGACTTTGATCTTGTCGTCAGTAAGCTGCAGGACTCCTGGAACGTGGAGGTCGAAGTCTACGGCGCACGACAGCTGACGGCCGCCAGTCTGATCCAGGCGGCCACACGCTACGTCCCCATCGAAGGACGATTGCTGTTGTCGCGTTAGCTCGCATGATTCACGCAGGCCGCACCGCAGGTTGCAGGCGTTGCCGGAAGGGCGCAAACCCATCGAATGGCGGACCGCTGAATGCGCACATCAATCTTAACAGGGTGGCGACCGAAGTTGCGGCACAGCAAGAGTTTGCTCGGTCCGGCCTGGATTTGATCTGTCGACGCAGCCGTTCATGGAATCGATCGACTGCATCCTTGCTGTTCAGCGGGACAACGAGTTGATTCCAGTCGTCATTCATACGACGATGTGGGAAGTCGTTGATGAAGTACCCTGTTCGGCCCGCCCCGCGTATCTCAAAGGTCCATGGTGATGATGAGCAAAATGACTCGTGTCTTCCTCGTCGGTGTTTTGCTGGCCACCGCAGGTGTCACCTGTCGTGCCCGTGCGGAATCGCAGATTCGAGTGGGAATCATTGGGCTCGACACGTCGCACGCGATCGCGTTCACCAAAATCCTGAATGATGAAAACGCTCCTCCGGAGGTGGCTGGTTGTCGTGTGGTGGCCGCTTATCCGCAGGGCAGCCCGGATATCGAAAGCAGCACCAGTCGGGTGCCGGGCTACACTCAGGAAATTCAAAAGTACGGCGTGCGAATTGTAGGTTCGATCGACGAGCTGCTCACTCAGGTTGATGCGGTGCTGTTGGAAACCAACGATGGTCGGCCTCACCTGGAACAGATACGACCGGTGCTGAAAGCCGGCAAGCCGGTGTTCATTGACAAACCGGTCGCCGGTTCGTTGCAGGATGCGATCACGATCTTCCGCGAAGCAAAGCTGGCCGGTGTGCCGGTCTTCTCATCGTCGTCTCTACGCTATGGCAGCAACTCGCAGGCAGCAAGAGCCGGATCGCTGGGCCGGATTCATTATTGCGAGACACATAGCCCGGCGAGTATCGAAGAGTCGCACCCGGACCTGTTTTGGTACGGAGTTCACGGCGTCGAGTCTCTGTTCACCGTGATGGGAACAGGCTGCCAGTCGATCACCCGCACCAGCGAAGATGGCCGGATTGTTGTCACCGGACGCTGGGACGGCGACCGCATCGGAGTCTATCGCGAGGGAAAAGGCTACGGTGGTAAGGCAATCGGAGAACGTGGCGAGGCGGCCGTTGGTTCGTATGACACTTACCGCCCACTGCTGGTTGAGATTGTCAGGTTTTTCCGCAGCGGCGAGCCGCCGGTCACTGCCGAAGAGACCCTGGAGATCTATGCGTTCATGGAAGCCGCCGAAGAGGAAGAGACAGAAGTCCAACTCTCGGACGTCATGCGAAAGGCGGCCGGATTCACGCCTCTGTTCAACGGCAACGACCTGACGGGCTGGAAGGGGCTCGTTGGCAACCCGACGACGCGGGCTGCGATGTCATCCGCCGAGCTGGCGGCTGCTCAGAAAGTGGCCGACGCAGCCATGCGGGCGCATTGGAAAGTCGAAGATGGCGTGCTTGTGTTCGACGGTCAGGGGCAGAGCCTCTGTACCGCGCAGGACTATGGCGACTTCGAACTCACTCTCGACTGGAAAATCCTGCAGGGCGGTGACAGCGGCATCTATCTGCGCGGCAGCCCGCAGGTGCAGCTTTGGGATACGGACTTTGAGAACTACTTCCGGCACGGCGCTGAGAACGGATCCGGGGCTTTGTGGAACAATCAGCTGCACCCGCGGTTTCCGCTGGTCAAGGCGGACAGGCCCGTCGATGAATGGAATGCACTCTCCATCCGGATGGTTGGTGAGCGGGTGACCGTGACCTTGAATGGTCAGCTCGTGACTGATGATGTTGTGATGGAGAACATCTGGGACCGTAGTCTGCCGATTGACCCACGCGGGCAGGTCGAACTGCAGAACCATGGCAACACGCTGTATTTCCGCGAACTGTTCGTCCGCGAAATTCCACCGGAGGAAAGCAACGCGATTTTGGCAGCTCGCGATTCGGATCGTTTTGAGTCGATCTTCAACGGAAGCGATTTCGATGGCTGGACCGGTAACACGGACAACTACGAAGTCATCGACGGCGCGATCGTCTGCAAACAGGGCGAAGGCGGAAACGTGTTTACTGTGCAGGAATACTCTGACTTTGTTGTACGGTTGGAGTTCAAGCTGCCGTCGGGTGGCAACAACGGGCTGATGATTCGCTACCCCGGAGAAGGACGGCCACACGTGGCCGGAATCGAACTGCAGGTACTTGACGCGGCGTATCCCGGGCACGACAAGCTCGATCCTCGGCAGTATCACGGTTCGGTGTACGGACTCGCTGCAGCGCACTCCGGTTATCTGCGGCCTGCCGGCGAGTGGAATTTTCAGCAGGTCACCGTTCACGGATCCCGCGTCAAAGTCGAACTCAACGGGACGACGATTCTGGATGCCGACCTCAGCAAGGTCACTGAGTCGAAGGACGGCGAAGTTCCTCCAGGCGCACACCGAACGAGCGGGCACTTCGGGTTCGCAGGACACATCGATCCGGTCGCGTTCCGTAATGTCTCCGTGCGTGAACTGCCGGGGGAGCCAGCAACGCCTCCATCACGTGAGCACGCGATCAGCCCCACTGATGGTCCGATCAAGCTGTTCAACGGTCGCAATCTCGAAGGTTTCTACACCTGGATCCGAGGTCTGAAATTCGCCGATCCGAAGAAGGTGTTCACGGTCAGTGACGGCATGATTCATATCTCCGGCGATGGCTACGGCGGGCTGATCACCAATCGCGCCTATCGCGACTATCACCTGATCGTCGAGTTCAAGTGGGGCGAGAAGACGTGGGCCGAACGCGCGGACCGGTCGCGTGATTCCGGTCTGCTGCTCCACTGCTGGGGGCCGAACGGTGGATACGGCAACACCTGGATGGCGTCCATTGAGGCTCAGATTATTGAAGGCGGTGTGGGCGACATTCTCGTGTTGTCCGGAACCGATCCGGACACCGGACAGGCCTTGCCGACGTCTCTGAGCGCTGAAACCACCCGGGACCGCGACGGTGAATTGGTGTGGAAGAAGGGCGGCGACCGAGTCACGATCTCCGGAGGACGAATCAATTGGTTCGGCCGCGACGTCGACTGGGCCGATACGATTGGTTTCCGTGGCCGTGATGACGTCGAGAGTCCCTACGGCGAATGGACACGTATGGATGTCATCGCTGATGGCGGACACCTGATCTACAAAGTCAACGGTGTCGTCGTGAACGAAGCGTTTGCTGCCGACCCGGATGCCGGCAGGCTTCTGCTGCAGACTGAGCAGGCCGAAATGTTTGTCCGCCGGTTCGAACTGTGGCCACTCGGCCAGGCGCCGCAGGACTGACGGGTGCTCTGCTTCTGTGAGTGAGACCCGCATGCGCTGCTGAGTTCGATCGATCAAACAGCCAGGCAAGGATTCAATCTGAAGTGGCTCCGGGTACGGAACCTGGCCCCGTAGAATTCAAAAAGGCGCCAGTGATTCCCAACTGGTTTGCAGTCTTCCAGCCCGCAACATCACACTGAGTGTACAAAGCTGAGATGCAGCGCCGCGTGACGGCAGTTGAGTTCATCGCTTTCGTCTCTGGTCAGTTTTCCAAAGAACGGGTGTTTCTCCAGGGGTCCGGCGCTTTTGTAGTACTCGACCGATTCCCTGAAGGCCTGCAGACCTGTGGAAACTTCGATTTCTTTGTCCGGCCAAAAAAAGGCTTCACCACGGACAGGAAGTTTGATTCCCGGTTTCATGGGTTTGGAATTAATCACCATCCGCTTCATCAATGGCATCATTAACTTCATGAACAATGGTGGAGGCGGAGCAACGACTCGCCATGGGGTGTGACCGGCATGCCGCCGGTCTAAGCGATGCAGGTTACGTGATTTGAGAGAAGTTGCCTGTGCGGATGAAGCTGCGTCTGTTCCCGGTTAA
>JBDOMX010000686.1:20735-36136 GCA_039831615.1 Planctomycetaceae bacterium | reverse complement strand
TGAAGTGAAATGTTTTTCCACTCTTCCTACGCTCGAGGAGGCGTTTGCGTTGAAAAATGGTGCGCAATGCAGGTTAGAGCCGTTTTCGAAAAATCGTGGAGGTTTCTGGCTCGCGGGAGCAATGGAATATGGGCTCTGGAACCTCCGCCGCGGGCACAAATCAGCGTAATACGCTGTAGGCGTTGTCGGAACCAGAGGCTCCGACCGCCATCATGACGATCTGCAATCAGGTCCTGACCAAACCTTGATGAGTCCTGACCGTTCACTGCGTTGTCAACAAGTGACCGCAGTACGGCGCAGTTCCCAACTGTTCGCACGATCTTGTCGCAACAATTCGGAACCGCTCCCTACGGTTTTCCGCACGGTCGGCAGTTGGTGTCGACACGAGCATGCGACCGGCATGAACCACGTCTGGTCAGACAGCTCACGAGGCAGCGACGATGACGGAAACGTGACGGCAGGCAATCGTTGGCGACCGGCCAGGTCCTTCCGTATACTCGCAGGCAGTTGTTCCAGACTGTTCCCAATTCTCCCGCAACACACAGGGAAACATTCATGACTTTCACCCGATGCACACTGTTGGTCTCCGTTTTTGCAGTGCTTCCGTCATTCGTCCTGGCTCAAAACCAGATTGTACCGGCAAATGCGAGACTGGAAAAACTGTTTGAAGGAATCACACTGACGGAAGGAGTCTCCGTGGCCCCGGACGGCATGGTTTACTTCAGTGATATCACGTTTTCACATCAGGCTGTGACAGACACCGGAGCGATCCATGCGGGACATATCTGGAAGTTCAATCCAAAGACCGCCAAAACGTCCATCTTTCGTTCGCCGAGTGGCATGTCCAACGGAATTAAGTTTGATGCAGCCGGAAACATGCTGGTGTGTGAAGGGGCGGACTATGGCGGGCGACGAGTGATTCGGACGGACATGAAGACCGGAATGAGCTATATCATCGCTGCCATGTACGATGGACGGAAACTGAACTCACCGAACGACGTGACGATCGATGAACAGGGCCGAATCTATTTCAGCGACCCGAGATACCTTGGCCACGAGACGATCGACCAGCCCGTGATGGGTGTTTATCGAATTGATCTCGACGGCTCCATTCACCGTATCATCACCGATGCCGGCAAACCAAACGGCGTTTGCGTGTCACCCGATCAAAAGAGTTTGTATGTGGTCAGCAACGCAAATGGCGCGACGGGTTTTGAACGCCTTGCTAAAGCCAGCGATGCCGAGGGACCGGTTGCAGTCGCGGCGCCGCTGCGAAAAGGCAATATGGCCTTGATGGCCTACGATCTTCACGAGGACGGCACTGCGACTTTTCGAAAAACCCTCGCTGATTATTATCCCGAAGACGGCCCTGACGGGCTGATTTGCGACGAAGATGGAAACCTCTACGTCGCTGTTCGAGCAGCAAATCGTCCAGGAATCACAGTCTATTCGCCGGAAGGAAAAGAGCTGGCCTATATCAAAACCGAAGTCCCGACCAACGTCGGTTTCGGTCGAGGTCCGGACGCAAATCTGCTGTACATCACTGCAGGGAAGAGCCTCTATCAAATTCGACTGTCAGTTGCAGGGTACCAGCTGCCAGAAAAATCTCGCTGATTGCCCGGGGCATCATCAGATGCCGGGCAACCGTCTCACAAACGCGTCAGCAAAGTCGTAAAGCGCTTTGGCACCGATGGCCGTCAGCAGCACACCGGAAAGCATCGTGGCGATCAACAGCGGGGCTTTCATTCTCAGTGGCTTCGGCAGAATCGTGCGGTCGAGCCACATCATGCCGAAGCACCAAAGTCCACATGTCAGGACTCCGCCGATTAATGACGGAATCGTGATTAGCTCGATCGGATTCTCGGTGAGCCAGCTGAGTGCAATTCCTCCGATCCCACAGTAGAGGAGCACGTAGAGCCGCACCTTTTTGGGTGACATCTGACGTACCTGTTCGCTGACAGGACGCAGACATTCATAAACGGTTCGCCAGTAGATTTCGTATGCACCATAGATCGTGCCCCAAAAAGCCATGAACACGCCGATTCGGTACAGATACAGGAACGTCGGGTGAATCTGTGTCAGGAACTGAGCCTGATGCGTCAACAGCTCACCATTCTTTGCAGGCACTATTTCCTTCGGATGCAGGACAGAAGCGCCGAGCACGACAAAACAGACGCTGAAAACAAAGACACATACGAAACTGGTCGTGACATCAATACATGGCGGACGGAGCCACGTGTGTCCGCGTTTAAGGTTGTCTGCGTTGTCTGCGATCGTGACCGCTGAAGCATCAGACGGGGCGCTTCCGATAGCACCCCATGATTTTTCTCGGAGGCAGCCAATGTAGCCGAGGTAGTCATAGGTTCCCCCGCCGACGAATCCGATGATCGTGGTGATTTCTACCCATGCAGTTCGTCCCGCGAACTTGTCCGGATACTTCTCGATCAGCCACGGTTCGTATCGCGGGGACACCGGCACAAACAGGCCTTCAATCACCGCCAGCCACTCCGGATTCGACGCCAGGCACGCTGCACCGATACTCAGCAGGAGCAATCCGATCACCGCCGTTTGAACTTTCTCCATCACGCCATAACCCTGGATCAGCGTCAGCGTGATCGCCAGCACCGTGGCGCCTGTTGCCCAGATTCGAGTCCAATGCCGAAAGTTTGGATCATCGGGGGCCGCGACGTGGAACATCTCATTGATAATCTCCCCCAAAACCAACGACAGAAACGACAGGAGAAACGGGAAGCACCACAGACTCAGTCCCAGCAGCAGCCATGGAATCCAGCGAGTGATCCGCCCCCAGTCCTCGAGAGGATGCCGTCCGGTCAACGTTATGTGGCGCGCGGCGGTATACACCTGGATCGCCTTCGCCGCGGACGCCAGCAAGACAGCCCATAAGACCGAGTAGCCAAAGATGGATCCTCCACGCGACGCCATGAGCGTCTCGCCACTCCCAATGGTGACCGATGCCAGAATCGCTCCCGCACCAAAGTACTTCAACATCCTCCAGTTGAATCGGCCCGTTAGAGTTGATGGAATCTCCGGATATTCGATTGGCGCGTCCGACATACTTTGTTCCAAACGAGGGATGAACAAACGAAGAGGCGGCAGCATACCGCGTGCCTGACCAGGTTGGTAGGAGGCACATAGCGGCGGAGTGCCGGTCAATCGTCGATCGAAAGGTGATGCAAAACAGCCTGCGCCTGCCGGCAGTGGCGTACTTCGTTTCCGGACCTTTCGCCGTCAATTCTTCTTTGGCTCGGGAGGCAGACTGAGTTCAGCTTCGCTCAGATCGACTGGCGCTCCATTTGGTGGAACTTCGACGTGAGCCGTCCACAGGATGCCGTTAACCATCGTCCGACGGAATGCTTCGATCTGAAAGTTCCGATAGAAGTGTCCCAAAGTCGTGCCGTACGCTCGCCCGCCATCGGGGCGTTCCCAGGCCCAGCCGACGACGACATCCTCCCCCTTCGTCGATACCTGCAGCAGTGGTGTCGCCGCTTTGATGACGGGCTTCAGATAGTACTCATCATGCAGTTCATATTCTTCCCAGCCGCGGCAGATCGGATGCTTTGGCACGAGTTGCTTCAGCACGGAAGTATCGGTGCTTAGTCCGTAATTCGAGACCCAGCTCCCGCCCAGATAGTCCATCCACCGTTCACCAAGTCGTTCGAGGTTCTTTTCGTACACCGACGATGCCCAGTGGATTGTCACCAGACCAACACCATTTGTCATCATGCGGTGCAGAGCTGCACTGCCCGGACCATCCAGCAGGAATTCAGCGCCGGGGCTGGAGTACACCACGATCGTCTTAACATTTTCCAGTGTGGTGGGATCCTGGGGCCAACCTTCTGAGACGATTGTTTCCACGCCTCTGGTCCGATGCAGACATTTCGCCAGCATGTTTTGCGTGTGCAGGTACATATGAGTCCCAAAGGGATGGTCCGGCTGTTTCCCGATCAGCAGGATCTTCACCTTGGACTCGCCTTGAGCATGAACGTGGGCACCGGTGAAGATCAGGCATCCCAGGACAAACCACATGATGTTCGATACGTTTGTCTTCAAAGTTTTATGCCTCCGGACAGCTGCCGGTTTCAAGAACGGGACACCCCACAATGCCGGCTCCAAAACGCTCGGAATTCTGTTCGTCTGGCCATGACCGACCTGCACACGCGGGAACACGAATGATCCTGGTGTTC
The DNA here is from genome assembly GCA_039831615.1 of Planctomycetaceae bacterium. Lineage (GTDB taxonomy): Bacteria > Planctomycetota > Planctomycetia > Planctomycetales > Planctomycetaceae > S139-18. The sequence continues at coordinate 31,931 of JBDOMX010000686.1, read as the reverse complement.
ATATGATTTCCTGGATCGGCTGGTATTCGTCCAGCAGATACCGCGGACGACCGGTGAGATCAGTGACCGTCGTCAAATCGGGGCGGATGCCAAGGTTGTGGTACAGCGTTGAGAAGACTTCATTGAAGTGAACCGGTCGATCGACGGGGGCCTCAGCGAATCGATCCGTCGTCCCGATTTGCTGTCCGGTCTTCATTCCGCCGCCCGCCAGAATGGCACACGCGTTGCGATTCCAATGGTCACGACCGGCGGAGTTGTTGATTTTGGGCGTGCGTCCGAATTCGCCCCACGCAACCACGGTCACATCATCCTGCAGACCGCGCTCGTGCAGATCTGTTACCAATGCAGAAAGACCTTCATCCAGTTTCGGCAGAACCTTTTTTGCGTTGGCAAAGTTGCCGCCGTGCCAGTCCATGTCGGCCCATGACACCGTTACGCACCTTGCACCCGCTTCGACCAGTCGCCTGGCCAACAGGAATTTGGAATTGATCGCCTGATATCCAAGGTGCGAATACGGCAGGACTTTGGTGTCATCTTTGCCGTACCGTTCCCTGATCTTTGGATCTTCCTTCGACAGGTCCAGTGCTTCAGATAATCGGTTCGACGTCAATACCTCCAGTGCCTGCTGAGTAAACGCGTCCGCCTGATCGGGGAAACCACTTCGATCAATGTTGCGTTTGACTCGATCCAGTCCATTCAGAAGCTGTCGGCGATCGTCAAACCGATTGACGAGAATCTCCGGGACAATCATATCAGCCTGAGTTGGACCGCTTGGCTTAAACGGGGCGTGGGATTGTCCCAGGAATCCAGGGCCAGGGAGATTGTACGGTCCGTGCGCCATTTTCATGGACAGGTCCAGGTTGGTGGGCACTCCGCGAACAATCGGTCCTTTGATCTTTGACAGGATGGAGCCCAGTTCAGGATGGCCGCTTTGGGGCCGTCCCGCACGTCGCTGTCCGGTCACGCACTGATAGGACGTGTGACCACCATCGGACCCGACCAGTGTGCGGACATTAATGAATTTATCCTGCATCGCCGCCATGCGCGGCATCAATTCACAAATCTGAATGCCAGGCACATTGGTGTCGATCGGAGAAAACTCACCACGGACTTCTGAGGGAGCGTCCGGTTTCAGATCGATGATGTCCTGGTGCGGAGGACCACCTGTCAGATAGATCATGATGATCGCTTTGTGTCGCCGACCATCTCCGTTGGTCGCTTCGGCTCGCAAAACGTCGGACAGGGTGAGTCCGCCCATTCCGAGGGCACCCATCGTCAGAAAGTCGCGTCGTCTGACACCGCAGGCGGATTTTGTCGGCGAACCCAGAATGTTGATCATGATATATTCCGCAGTGGAATGGACGCCTCACGCACTAGTACAGAATATCGGTTCACAGAATCCAGGGCAACAAACAATCGTAGCTCGACAGCACCTCGACTCAGCAAACCGGTGGTTCAGCCGTGCTGGCCACTGGCACCTGTCAAAAGCAATGCTGGCAGCATCGAAAAACGTTGTCGACGCTGCCAGCGTCGACAGTGCCACTCACTCCCGGCCGTTTTTTTGCTCACTCATTCCGGAACTGGAATGAGTAGAGGTCTGCGTCTTTCAGGGCAAATCGCAGACGAACCGTCTGCCCGGCCAATGCGCTGACATCTGATCCGTCATGCCACTGGACAGTTCGGTCGATTGTATCGCCGAAGATCTCGGGGCAATCGTCCAGACCGAAGCCTGGTAAAGGCCTGCCGGAGGTGTCCTGGATCTCCACACGAAGACTCCCTGCAGCTGATGTGGCAAAGTTGAGACTCAATTGGCTGCCTGCGAACCGCAATGGTCGAGTGGTCATTTCACCGCCTTTCCATCCTGCGTTGACAGAAACAAATCCGTCCAGCCGCAACGTGTAACGTCTCATCGCGTTGCTGGAGCCGGTCCAGGCCCCTTCGGAGGCGTAGAGTGACAGTTCGTGGGGTGCATCAGGCAACGCAGATTCTGTCGGAACAACGTGCCACGCTATATAGTTGTGCCCATAGTTCCACGTATCGCGGCGCTCCGGACCGGGCGGCAGGAATGCTTCATTCCAGCGATCAAAGTGAACGCCGTCACGACTCGCCATCAGCAAACCTTCCGTGAGCGCAGTGCCATAGCGCAAGTGTGCGGCAGATCGCTGTTCTCGGTGTACCGGTTGCGGAAGTGCGCGCATCGAAGGCGACCAGCCGCGTTCAATGTAGCGTGTCGGAAAGCCAATCAAAATATGTGGCGCCCGGTAATAAGGACCAACCTGATTCGTATAGAGATGCTCCACGGGTGAATCGTCATACGTCAAATCAGCTTCGTCACCCCAGACCAGAAAATCGCTTGAAGAAGCTGTGCGGATCGCCCGATACCCGGCAGGTTTCCAAACCTTGCCCGTGGTGATTCCTTCAGTAAACGTGCGGAAGTAAGCCCGATACTTTTCATTAGCCGCGTCCCAGAACGCGAGGTTCTGCGAATCGAATGCGCCTTCGGTCACGACCGGTTCTTTCTGCATCAAAGACCAGTGGATCCCGTCCGGTGAGTGAAACGCAAACAATCCACCTTCCTTTGCTGTACCCGCGAGTGCCTTGAAACGTGACTCGGGCAGACAATCCGGATGGGTGTCGAGAAATGGCGCGAAATTGTGAGTTCCGACTCCAGTCCAGATAATGTTGTTCTGCCTGGAGCCATCGTGATCATGCAAGTCGAGCTTTGGTTTCACCCAGTTGATGCCGTCCTGGCTTTCGGCATAGCAGTACACTTGCTTGCCCAGCTGCAAAGTTCCATCGTTGACGCCCAGTGCCGAGCCACGGTAGTACATCCGATAGAGGTCACCATCACGAATGATGCTGTGATACCCGCTGCCCGCTCCTTCCCAGGGGGCGTCGTGAACAATTGCGATTTCGCGGGGGATCGGGTGATGCAGCTTTCGATGCGCGCTGTCGAGCGAATCGATCACGTGACTGTCCACGAACAATTCACGTCGCGTGCCGACGACAATCGGGTCTTCAGCGACTGACAGAGAGCACGTCAGCAGCAGACTGGCAGCTATCAATATTTTCACGAAGACTCTCCGTCTAAGTTTCAATCATCCCGGCAGGCGAATCACTGCAGATGGGATCCGCAGTGAACGGCGCATCCGAAGGGATATCATTGTTCACACCGTACTGGCTGGGCTTCCGGTTTTGATCCGGCAGCCATCTCCACCAGAGTTAAACAGCCAGACCGAACCGGTTACACGGAAATCCAGTCGCGAAATCGAGGTTCGTCGACATTTCGTCCGCTGACAACCGCGACGACGTCACCCGCCCCGTCAAGATTGACGCGGCCCTGCAGCAGCGCCGCGACAGTGGCGACTCCCGACGGTTCTGTTCTGAGTCCGTGATTGTCGTAGAGCCACTTCATAGCCTGCCGAATCTCCAGGTCGGCCGCGGTCACTGAAGTGCCCACGTACTGCCGCAGAATCGGCCAGTTGCACTCGCCGACATCGTACGACAGCAGGCCATCGCAAATGCTGGTTGGTTTGTCAATTCGGACGCGGCGGTCTTCGGTCAGCGACTGCTGAAAATCGGCAGCTCCCTCCGGTTCGACTCCCACGATATTCGCATCCGGAAAGCCGTCAGCGATCGCCAGGGCATGTCCGGCCATCAGGCCACCACCACTGACAGCGCACACAAACTGCGAACATGTCCGCCCCTGTTGTTTCAGTTGTTGCACAATCTCCAGCCCGCCGACCCCGTTACCGGCAATCACGTGAGGGTCGTCATAAGGCGACGCCTGAACTGCGCCTTCGTTTTCAGCAATCTCTTTGGTCAGTCGGATGCGATCTCCGGTGATGTGATCCCTGGAAATGTCGTAGGTTCGAACCTCAGCTCCGAACGAGCGTGTTCGCTGGAATTTGATTTCAGGTGCTGTGTCGGGCATCACCACAATGACTTGCTTTTGATACCGATTCCCCGCAAACGAAATTCCCGACGCGAAATTGCCTGACGAATTGGCCGCAATCTTCCGATCACCGATACGAGCCAGATTGTTGGCAACCCAGTTGAGCGCTCCCATCAACTTGAACGAACCCACCGGCGTCCAGCCGTAGTCTTTGAGCCACACCTGCCGCCCGGCCGCCAGCCCCAGCGCCTGCTCCAGTGGCCAGGACCGGATCAATGGTGCAGGACTCAGGTGCTGACGAATCACCGACTCGGCAGTATGGACATCACTGATTGTTGCTGTTTGAATAGTCACAATACCTGGCTTGCCTGCAGGAATTCAGATTGTCGACTCAAGGCGGATCACCCACGACATGCCGGAGCGCCGTCTCGCTGATCGGAATTATGTCGCGTTGAAGCAGTCGCCACAACTCGTGAACGTATCGGAATGTCGTCGTCATGGAATACCGAGCACTGGGGGATACCACGCTGCAGGTCAGCTCAATCGGAATGGGCTGTGTTACGTTTGGCCGCGAGATTGATCAAGTCACCTCATTTGAAGTGCTGGACCGGGCCCTCGAGCGTGGGATCAATCTGTTTGATACCGCTGCTGCCTACGCGGCAGGCGCGTCTGAACGTGTTCTCGGGCAGTGGCTTGCGGATCGAGGCGTTCGTGATCAGATCGTCCTCGCGACAAAAGTGAATGGAGTCCTGACGAAACAGGAGATCATCAAATCCGCTGATGAAAGCCTCGCTCGTCTGCAAACCGATCGCATTGATCTGTTTCAGCTGCATCACTGGGACGAGGAGACGCCGCTGGAAGACATGCTGGCGGGCCTGCATTCGCTGGTTGATTCCGGCAAAGTCCGTTGGATCGGCTGCAGTAACTGGCAGGCCGAACAGCTGGCTGAGTCGCTGCTGCTTTGCCGGGAACAGGGCCTGCACCGGATTCAATCGGTCCAGCCACCATACAACCTTGTCCAGCGCGAAATCGAAGCGGAACTGCTGCCGCTGTGCGCGGAGGAGCGAGTTGGTTTGATCACTTACAGCCCACTCGCGGCCGGTTTCCTGGCGGGCAAATACCATCGTGGGAGCGACGTCCCGGCGGGGACTCGATTTGAGATCATCCCCGGACATCAGCCAATTTATTTTACGGATCACGGCTTCAGCGTGCTCGAGCGACTGGAGCGAGCCGCCGAAGAATCCGGCCGATCGATGGTCCAGATCGCATTGTCCTGGTCACTCACGCGGCCGAACATCTCCAGCGTCCTGATCGGTGCAAGAAACACGGCTCAGGTCGATCAGGCGTTTGATGCAATGGCCGCAGGAATTGATCCGGATCTGTGCAGCAGGTTGGATTCGTGATTCCAGTCCACCGCACTCGTTTGCATCACATCTCCTGAACCTGCTCGACGATCGCTTTCCTGGCGCTGCGATCGGGCAGCGCGAACCATTTCCACCAGGCAGTGACCTGAACGGCAATCAGGACCGTCAACACCGTGGCCGCCAGCAGATAAGGCACTCGCTGTCCAATCATCGACCCCAGCAGGCCTCCGGTGACGGTTCCAATCGCCATTCCCACGGCCAGTGTCGCTTCATGGATTCCAGCCGCCATGGTGCGCTGATCCCTGGAACTGCCCGCCGTACTGTAGAACAGTCCGGAAAAATAATTGTAGCCAACCAGCTGGCCATGCAGTGTCAATCCAATCAGCAGTGCGATCGCAGACTCTGCCTGAGCAATCAACAGGAGTCCCATGACACCCAGCACCTGTGATGCGACCGACGTGCTGAATCGGTAGTGCCAGAAGCCCACAAAATGCATCAGCAGATATGTTGTGATGACGACGCTCCGACTGAATGCGAGCAGGCCCCCATGGTTGTCAGCGGGAACGCCAATGGTCACAGCGAGGTCTGGCAGCAGGTGAAAGATGAGACTGCCACCGAAAGTGCCTCCCAGATTCGCGATCCAGCTCAATCGCTTGAATCGCGCGGCAACCGCCTGAGACGCTGAATCAGCCACCAGTATCGACTCAACTGATGGCTCATTCTCTGCCACGGCGCTGCTGGGCATAGATTCGTGGAATGAGGTGGTGACCAGCCGGGTCGCGAAAATCGCCAGAACTGCGTTCACGACTCCCACTCCAAAGGCAACTCCGTATAACCAGCGTGGTCCCCAGTCGAACAATGAACCGGCGGTGAGCTGTCCACACATCATGCCGACATTCCACGACACGCAGTACAAAATGAGCGTGCGACTCACTCCACGGCGATTCTCGTGAGCATCCTGGTCCTGATTCAGCCAGCCGATCAGCGTCGGATAGATGGAGCCAAATCCCATTCCCAGCAGGCAATACCTTGGCAGGAACGCGGCTGTGGTCGGGTTTCCGAATCCGCAGGCGACGACAGCCAGAGGCACTGTGAGACAGCCGGACAGGAAAATGACTCGTCGGTCGACCCGATGTGATAGCCAACCGCTGAGCAGGCTGGCCATGCCTGCGCTGAAGGAGAATGCAGCTCCGACGACGCCGAGATACCACACTTCCGCCCGCTGTTCGGCAAGACCACGCGACACCACAAAGATGACCATGAACCCCGAAAAATCGGTGAGCCCGCAAATCAAATAGAGCAGTGGTTTAAGACGCGAGTGTGTCACGATGGTTCCGGATTTCCTGGACGTTGAGCAACACACTCTAACGAATGCAGTTTTCGATCGCTCTGAATCGCATGTCGTGGTGGCAAGCCTGGAATGGGACCGGCATCGACCAGACAGCTGTCGCAGCAGATTTCACGACAAACCGACTGCTCTGACCGCGGTCCTCGTTCCTGAGCTTCCTGTCTCACTTCGGCGGCGCGTTGCTGGTCCTTTGCCGAGAAGTGCAGACTCACGCTAAGTGACCGCGATCTGACCGAGGAATTGAATGGTCCGGTCCGACAGATTACAACCAGAGCCATGACTGTAACACCACTCACTCTGGATCCCGTGCAGTGCCGCGCGCGTCAGAAACGCCTGTGTGCGGCGCTTGCCGAATCGAAGATTGATCGAGCAATCTTTGTTTCACACGAAAACGTTCAGTATTTGACGGGATTTCGGCCGCATCGACTCATGCATGCTGCCGCGTGTCTCGACGCGGACGGCACCAGTACTCTTGTGGCTCCAAACAGTGAGCCCGAAGGAATCGCCGCTGATCATGTCCTGACTTATGAGGCCCAGTGGCATTCCACGTTGCGGCAGGAGCAGCTTCAGGTTGCTGTTGAATGCCTGGCCGATTCCGTTCAAGCCAATGCCGACCGACTGGGCGTCGAGTTCTCTGAGAGCTGCCCCCATACTGCTCGAGCATTCGAACTTCAGGATTTGTCTGACGAACATTTAACGGACATTGATCCGTTAATCTGGCGTCAGCGCCGACGAAAGGATCCGGACGAACTGGCAATGATTCGCCGGGCCGTTGACTGCACCGAGGCCATGTACGTGCGAGCACGCGAAATCATCGAACCGGGCATCAGCGAGCTGCAGGTCTACAACGAACTGCAGGCTGCGGCGGTTGATGTCGCCGGCGAGCCACTCGTGGCGCTGGGTAACGATTTTCAGTGCAACTCTCCGGGAGGACCGCCGCGCGACCGGGCTGCACAGGCTGGCGAACTCTTCATTCTGGATCTTGGCCCGTGTTATCGTGGATATTATGCCGATAACTGTCGGACGATCGCTGTTTCGGAGCAGCCGATGGACGCGCAACAGGAAGCATGGCATTCAATCGTCAGTGTATTGGAAATGGTTGAATGCAACGTCCGGCCTGGCATTTCCTGCCGGGAAATCTTCAGCCGTGCCAAACAAATGCTGGACGAGCACCGTCCGGATGCCTTTACGCATCACCTCGGTCACGGCTTCGGGCTGTACCCTCATACGGCCCCACATCTCAACCCGCACTGGGACGACACTTTTGAAACCGGCGATACATTCACCGCAGAACCCGGACTCTACGCCGGAGATCTGCAGGCTGGGATTCGCCTCGAACAGAATTACGTGGTCACCGCCGATGGAGTCGAACGGCTGACGAACTTTTCTCTGGAGCTGTCGCGTTAATCTGGCGGACCGTGTTTCTGAGGATCGCGCAACTCGTCCAGTTTTTCCCAGCGGTCATAGGCGATTTTGATTCGGGTGGTCAGGGATTCCAGATTGTCCGTTCCCTCAGTAATCGCGGAGGCGTCCCGTCTAAAATACTTTGGATCTGCCATCCGCTCATGGAGCTGTGCCAGTTGAGATTCCAGATCTGCAATCTGATCGGGAAGCTCATCCAGTTCCCGCTGCTGCTTGTAGCTGAGTTTCCTTTTCGGCGCTTTGGCTGACTTTGAATTGGACGTAAGTCCCGTTTTCCCGGTTGCTGCCGCGGCAATGTCAGGACGCTGACGAACATAATCGTCGTAGCCTCCATCGTATTCACGCACCACGCCGTCCGGATCAAAAGCAATCGTACTGGTCACGACATTGTTCAGGAATGCCCGGTCGTGACTGATCACCAGCACCGTTCCAGGATACTGGCCCACCAGTTCTTCCAGCAATTCCAGTGTTTCTGCGTCCAGATCGTTCGTCGGCTCGTCCAGCACCATCACATTTGACGGCTGTTTGAATAGCTTCGCCAGCATCAGTCGGTTTTGTTCTCCACCTGACAGGTACCGCGCCGGCCGCCGTGCTCGTTCCGGAGTGAACAAAAAGTCCTGAAGATAGCCGTAGACATGTTTTGTCCTGCCGTTGATGAGGAGCGTGTCCTGCCCTTCGCCAATATTTTCAACGACAGTTTTAGTTTCATCAATGGTCTCTCTCAGTTGATCGAAGTAGATGACCTGCAAATTGGTGCCCAGGCGAACAGAACCGGAATTCGGAGTCAACTCACCCAGCAGCAGCTTGACCAATGTGGTTTTTCCGGCACCGTTCGGTCCGACAATGCCGACTCGGTCTCCTCGCGAGATCAGTGTCGAGAAACCATCGATGACGGGGTGGTCATCCCAGGCGAATGCGATCTCTTTTGCTTTCAGAACCAGCTGGCCTGAACGCTGTCCTGCTGCCGCTTCCATACGCACATTACCGAGTTGCGTGCGGCGCTGACTGCGTTCGTCCCGCATCTTCTTCAAGGCTCGCACGCGTCCTTCATTTCGCGTACGGCGCGCTTTGATTCCCTTGCGAATCCACACCTCCTCTTCCGCAAGTTTGCGGTCGAACGCTGCATCCTGTTTTGCTTCTGCATCGAGAAGTTCCTGCCGACGTGTCAGAAACGTGCTGTAGTCGCAAGTCCAGTCGAACAGATTTGCTCGATCAACTTCAATGATTCGAGTGGCCAATTGCTGCAGAAACACGCGATCGTGTGTGACAAACACGATCGCTCCGGAATATCCTTTGAGAAATCGTTCCAGCCAGGCGATGGATTCCACGTCGAGATGGTTCGTGGGCTCATCCAGCAGCAATACGTCGGGTTCTGTGACCAGTGCCTGAGCCAGCAGCACGCGTCGTTTCATTCCGGAACTCAACGATTCAAAGGAAACATCCGGCTGCAGATCCATCCGCGACATGACACGTTCTGTTTTTTGCTGATGTTCCCATTCGGAGTTCCCGAGAGCAGACGAGTCGACCACCAGGCCCTGCCGCACGATGTCCACGACCGCTGCATGACGACCGTCCGGGACCTCCTGGATGAGTCGGCCGATCGTCGCATGGTCACTGACAACGATGCTGCCGTCATCCGGCTGCAGTTCTCCGCAGAGCAATTTCAGCAGTGTGGATTTGCCGGCGCCGTTTCGACCTACGAGCCCGATGCGCTCACCGGATTGCACGTCAAAGTTGATCTCGTCGAGCAGCAGCGGCCCGCCGTGGGTAAATGTGAGATTTCGAACTGAAACGAGAGACATTTTTGTAATGCAGGCGAGGGAACAGGGATAATCCTTGTCGGTCAATCGACGGAACTGTCGCAGATCGCAGCACCGCTGTCATGCGGGTGTCGAACGGTGCAGGTGGCGTGGTGTGCAACGACGCCGGAGTCGTTTTGCCCGTGCCGCAACCCCAGGCTTCCACCGTTTCCTCACCGAAAATGCACCAGCCGACGTCGCGGCCCTGGGGGTGGCAGACTGGATCTGGCTGATGACTACTGTTTGCGTTCGTTTTGCCGATTGCGGCGTGGAGGCATCAATCAGGCGCACGCGGCAACATCATCTGGCAACAGCACTCTGGCCGAAGCCAGTCCCGTTGTTTCCTCGCACGGTGAGAAGCACTGCCTACCGCGTTCCGGATCCTGCCGGCGGTTGATATGTGCCGCTGACGGCAGGTGCACTCTGGCTGTAGGCTGATCCGGTCCCTGAGTTTGAACCACTCAAACCAGAGGATGGATACCATGGTTGCTGAGGAATTCCTGACGGCGCTCCGCAGGCGCCACCACAGCATCCGTCAGAACAGCTCGATGTTGCCTGCCGATGCCGAGCACACCCGGCCAGGATCGACGCACTCAGGAGTGAGAGTGCTGCGCAGCTCCAAAGGAGTCGGTTCATTTGAAGATCCTTCTTCGGTAGAAGACGTGGCATTCAGCCGTGTCGTGAATCGCTTGTTTCTATGTCTTGTCGACGCTGACCCAATGCTGACTGGAACCGAAAGACCGGTCTGTGACACCGCTCACCGGATTTGCAATAAGTTCCTGTATTGTCACAGTCGACAGCTGCGCTGGCATACACATCGGCAAGGGATGCCGGTACAGGTGGCTGGCCCCTGGGAGCGGTCGGTTGGCGGAGTTGTCTGTCATGTTCAGTCCGGTTGAAGAATGAAGAATTCCAGCGATCGCACTCGATTGCCGCGCAATCCGGTCAGCCGGTCGGTGATTGCAGCCTCCGGTGCCATGTCATGGCTGCTTTACTTCGTCCTGCTGCAATTGAGTTCGGGGTTTTCGTGGGAGACTCCGTCTGCCGACCGACCAGTGCTGCAGATCCTCGTTCTCTTCGCGATTCTGTTTGCAATTTATTTGTTCGCGTCGGCGCGGATCATGAATGCACAGATCCATCAACATGCGCTGCCACTCATTGTGGTCTTCTCAGTCGCTTTTCGGGTGCTCATGCTGTTTAGCGAACCGATTCTCGAAATCGACGTGTATCGCTACATCTGGGATGGCAAGGCTGCTGTCGCAGGTGTCAATCCGTTTCGGTACAGCCCAAAGCGGGTTCTGGACGCGGACAGATCCGTCGAGCTGTCCCACGCGATGGTCAGGCTGGTCGATGTTCGTGATCGATCGT
>JBDOMX010000686.1:0-20725 GCA_039831615.1 Planctomycetaceae bacterium | reverse complement strand
CCTGTCACGAATCCACTACTCAGAATTGACAACCGTGTACCCGCCGGTGAGCCAGATTGTGTTTGCCTCTGCAGCATTGGTCACGTCCGACAGATCTCCGGTGGCAACTCAGATGTTGATCATGAAATCGGTGATCACGGTGTTTGATCTGATGACATTCGCATTGGTGATTGCATTGCTGAAATTCATGGGGAAGCCAGCGGAATTGTCGATTCTCTATGGCTGGTGTCCGTTAGTGATCAAGGAGTTTTCCAACAGCGGGCATTTGGATTCGATCGCGGTGTTTTTTACGACGGCGGCCGTATTGTGCGCGTTGAAAGCGTTTTTCTCCGACTGGCTGCTGCGACCTGCCGGCATGCAGGATCATGCCGCCGGAAAGGCGCCCGCTCCGGGGCAAAGTCGCTGGTTGTGGCTGTGTGCTGTGTGCATTTCTGCCGCGGCGGGCGCCAAGATCTATCCGGTCGTGCTGTTTCCGCTGCTGTTCTTTGGGGCCTGGAGAGTCTTCAGCCTGCACCGCGCCGTCGCTGTCGCCTCTGTGGCGTTTGTGCTGTCCATCGGAATGATCGTGCCGATGCTGCATCGTGATGCGGAGGCACTGCCGAAAGTGGCGGATTCTTCGACGTCTGTACTGCGCGAACGTGAGGAATTGCTGACTTTGCCCGAAGAGCCGCGAACACCCGTCGCTGAACCTCAGCAGCCGACGGCGACACAAGACCGTGGCAACACTGGTTTGTCTGCATTTGCCGGTCACTGGCAGATGAATGATTTTCTGTTCATGATCCTGTCAGAAAATCTGAGTCCGGACGTCCCGGAAGTTTCCAGATCATCTGCAGTCCCACCGGACGCCGACAGACCCGCACGTGACGAGCTTCCGCCGCTGCCGGGCGGGCAGTCTGGAGATGACCCGTCGGACACCGAAGGATCTTTAGAAGCAGCAGAGAAGCCCGGCGACACTCGCACCGTCCCCTGGTTCGTAGTGACTCCGAATGACTGGCGGAATCGTATCGTGGAGGCGGTCTCGAGGAGTACGAACGTGTCAGGTGATATGGTTCCGTTTGTACTGACGCGCGTCGTCACCACCGCGGTGTTCCTCGTGATCGCTCTCGGGCTGGCGATTCGCGGGATGTATCAAGACGACGCAGCATACTGGCTGGAGGCCGGATTCCTGACGATCGCCTGGTTCTGGATGCTGCAGCCCACGCAGAACCCGTGGTACTGGACCTGGGCCATGCCGCTGCTGCCGTTCGCACGTTCACGCGCGTGGCTGGCCGTGTCCGGTGTAGTCTTCATTTACTACCTCAGGTTCTGGCTGACGGCTCATTACAAGGACGCGCTGGTGCCGGGAACACCCTGGCATGGAGCCCACGTGTTCGACTATTGCGTGACGTGGATCGAGTTTGCGCCGGTGTTACTCTGTTTGATGGTCGGCTGCTGGCGGGGTCGGCGACAGCCCGACTGAACTGGCGGCGACGCGTCGATGAAATTGACATGGACCGCTATGGGCGCCGTTTTCGAATCATCGTGGCGGATTCCGGCTCGCGGTGGCAAGGGATGACGGTGCCGGTTTACGCTCCTTCAAGGATGCGAAGTTCGGATGAGCCGATGTATTCCCGGACCTTGGGGCGATACGCCTCCATGTGAGGTGCGACCAGGTGTGCTTTCAGGGCAGGCAACGACTCCCACTTTTCCACGATTGTAACGCGGTGTGCATCGGTATGCTGATTCTCCAGATCGGTGGCAGTATCAACCATCGGTCCATATTCAATGCAGCCGTCTTCGTTCCGAACTTCCGGCACAATGGCGTTGAACTCCCGCAGAAAATCGTCTTTATGTCCGGGCTGACAGGAAACGGTGACGATCACGGTAATCATGTGTTTAATATCTCACAAAAAAATGGGAATACCTGAGGCAGAGTTCGAAAGCATACCGTTGCCGCCGAGCCAGACCAATGCCGGAGCCAGACCGGACACCAGGCTCAGGTGGTTTCTTCGATCGGTGGCTCGGCTGCTGAGACTGCTGTGAGCAATTCCTCCAGGACAGCGCTGCCGTCTTCTTCGCGGCATTCCAATGGCCAGTAGGCATCATGATGATCGACGATGCGCAGATGCCCCTTGTGAAAGAAGGACAGCATCCTGATCAGCTTTGCATCGCGATATCGCAGAACCGCATATCCATCCTCCAGATGAATGTTTTCAATTTTCCAGCCCAGCGCCCGCAAATTCAGTTCCCGCAGACGCAGCATGCGGCGGGCTGGCGCCGGAACCGGACCGAAGCGGTCTCGCAACTCTTCTTCCAGCGCACTCAGTTGCTGCAGCGAATTTGTCTGTGAGAGCCGTCGATAGATTTCGATTTTCAGTTTCTGCTCGGCGATGTATCGGTCCGGAATAAATGACGACACCGGCAGTTCGATCTTCACATGCATCTGGTATCTGAGCGGCTGGTTTTTCTGCGAACGCACGGCATTCTCCAGCAGCTGACAGTAGAGCTCATATCCCACCGCGGCAATATTACCACTTTGCTCTGTCCCCAGAATATTCCCGGCTCCGCGTATTTCCAGGTCGCGCATGGCAATGCGAAATCCGGCTCCCAGTTCGCTGTATTCTTCGATCGCGACGAGACGCTTGGTGGCTTTGGTCGTCACCACCTTGCCTTCCTCCAGCATCAAATAGCAATAGGCTCGATGCCGGTCGCGGCCCACTCGTCCTCGCAACTGATGCAGGTCGGCCAGTCCATAGATGTCGGCCTGGTGAATGATCATCGTGTTGGCATTGGGGATATCCAGTCCGCTTTCGATAATGGTCGTTGCCAGCAGGATGTCGGCCTTGCCGCGCACAAAATCGACCATCGCCTTTTCGAGTTCGTGTTCATTCATTTGCCCATGAGCAATCGTGAGTGTTGCCTCCGGAACAATTTCCCGGAGCCGCTTGCCGATTTCCTGAATATCGTGGACACGGTTATGGACAAAATAGATCTGTCCGCCACGATTGAGCTCCCGGATCATCGCGCTGCGGATGAGTGCTTCATCAAAACGTCCGACGCGCGTCTCGACAGGCATTCGATCCCGAGGCGGTGTCGTCAGGCTGCTGATATCACGAATGCCAAGGAGCGACATGTGCAGCGTCCGTGGAATCGGCGTTGCGGTGAGTGTCAGCACATCCACCTCCAGCCGCAGATGCTTCAGCCGATCTTTGACCTTGACCCCAAACTTCTGCTCTTCGTCGATCACCAGGAGCCCCAGATCGCGGAACCGGACATCTTTGGAGACCAGCCGATGCGTCCCAATCACGATGTCGATTTCTCCCAGAGCCAGTTGCCTGATGATCTCCTTTTGCTCTGCTGCTGAACGAAATCGGGACAACATTTCCACATTCACCGGGAATTCGGCCGTGCGTTCTGAAAATGTTCGAAAGTGCTGTTCGGCCAGCACAGTGGTGGGCACCAGAACAGCAACCTGTCGACCGTTGTCAACCGCTTTGAACGCTGCTCGCATAGCCACCTCGGTTTTTCCGAATCCGACGTCTCCACAGATCAGGCGATCCATTGGGCGGGACTGTTCCATATCCGTCCGGAGGTCGCCAATGGCGGTCAGTTGATCGGGAGTCTCGGTAAACGGAAAAGCCAGTTCGAATTCCTGCTGCATGTGGGTATCAGGACCGCACTGCAGGCCGGGCCTGGAATTGCGTTCTGCCTGCAGCTTCAGCATGTCGGATGCCATGTCGGACACAGCACATGCGACTTTGTCTTTTTTCTTCTCCCAGGCAGTTCCGCCGAATTTGGACAGCTGCGGTGTCGTTTTCGCCGGTCCAATATATTTTTGGACCAGATGAATCAATGAGGCCGGCACGTAGACGATAAGATTGTCTCGAAACTCAAGGAGCAGGTGCTCTTCTTTTTCTCCTTCGTTTTCCATCAATGACATGCCGCGATAGCGGGCAATCCCCTGTGTCACGTGGACGACGAGATCTCCGTCGCGCAAATCCAGAAAGCTGTCGATCGCTCGTGAATCTGCAGAGCGCCGACGCTTGTGGACTCGCCGGGACTGCGTACGCGAAAACAGTTCATTGTCACTGATGACGACCAGGTCGTGATCCAGCAGCCGAAATCCTCGTCCGACGCGTCCGATACACAGAGTCACACGGTCGGCCAGCTGGAGTTCTGCGTCCTGTTCGGTCAGGAGCTCGTCCAGTCGCTCGCGCTCGCCGTCATTATGACAACACAAAAGGATGCGGTCCGTCGGTCCCAGAGAGGCCGCCAGTTCTTCCAATACGTCCTGACCGCCTTCGGAGAAACGGTCCAGCGACTCGATATGCAGATGGCAGTGCGTCTCATAGCTGTCGGCCGCCAGGGCGTCGATGGTGACCGACGGAAATTCGGTGAGACGAGCCATGGTGGCGTCGACCCCAAACAGTCCAATCGGACTGGCCAGTCGCTGCAGATGCAGCCTGCCTTCACTGATTCCCTGCGCGAGGTCATTGAACACCACGATTGTCTTCGCCGGCAGAGAATCCAGCAGTGATTCCGTGGCTTCCGCGGGAAGGTCATTCGCCGGCAACCTGCCAGATGATTGCGGCGAGGTTTTTGCCTTCACTGGTCGAGTTGCGGTGATCGAAGTCGAATCGATGTCGCTGATTCGACGCTGAGACTCCACGTCAAAGCTGCGGATCGATTCGACTTCGTCGCCAAACAGTTCCAGACGAATCGGATCAGATTCTGTTGGCGGGAAGATGTCCAGAATTCCGCCATGCAGACTGAATTCGCCCGGCAGTTCCACGGCCGTCACACGTTCAAAACTCCGATCAATGAGCCAGCTCATGAACAGCTCAAGGTTCAGCTCATCCCCGATGGAGATCTCCCGGGTGGCTTCCTGAATTGCAGCACGGGACGGAACCGGCTGCAGCAGTGCGGGAACGCAGGTGATGATCGCCAGACTCGGAGACGAGCTGTCGGCGGTTCCCGCCAAAGTCAGACGTCTGAGAACGCTCAGCCGCGACGCAAAAACGTTGTCGCTGATATCGTGTTCATCGGGAAGCGACTCCCAGGCGGCGAACGGCTGAACGGCCCCGGTTTGCAACTCTGACAGTTCATCCGCAAAATCCTCGATGTCACGGATTCCGGGGACAACAACAATAAACGTATGTTCAGGGCAGGCCCGCTGCAGGGCGGCCACGGTCAGCGCGCAGGAGGAGCCCCATGCTCCGTCGATGGCCGCACTTTGACCATTACGTAAAACGCTGACCACATCGGTAAATCGCTCACCAAGTGCGATCAGCGGAGCAAGTTCAGTCAGATTTGCAGGCGTCAGAGGTGAAACACTCTTCATCACGCGGCAGATTGTAGCGCCGCGCGGCCGGATCGCCAATCGGTTCACCGCGTGGACACGGATTCTTTCAACGACCCGAGGCAACTCCGTGCGAACTGCGGTCAGGCGACTGCTGTCACCTGGCCGCCAATCCAACCCGAAATCGTCTACCCGCGGATAAACCGTGTGACTACGGGACGAGTGCGCCGTTCACCAGGATCTGGCCGTTTGCCGTGCCGCCGAACGTGAAGACATTTTCAATGAACGCACCAGGATCATTCGGGTTGGTCAGGAAGATCAGGTTGTCCTGTGTTCCCCGCAATGTCGGAGTTCCAATGACTGACTGGAATACCATGCCGCGTTCAAGCAACGCCCCGTCATCAAGCAGGCCGATCAGGTTGTTGTTGATCGTGAAGGTTGACTGCGGGTTGACGCGTGAAAACAGCAAACCCGTCCCGCCGTCGGCGTCGAACCGCAGCTCGTTGTTTTGCAGGAACAACTCCGTGTCGGCGGCCAGATTGAACCGCATCCCGGTCGCACTCACACCACCGAAGACAAATGCATTTGAATCGATCAGGACATCTGACTGGCCGAATGTCTGCAGATTCAGGCCAATGCTGTCGTCATCTGTCGCGGTGAATTGATTGTTAATCACTGACAACAGCATTTCGTCCGTGTCTGACCGATGCACGATGTCGTAGGCCATCTTATTGCCCGCAAGATCATCGCCATTCAATGTGATATCGTTGGAAGCTAAGCGGATACGGGAAGGACCGTCCCAATCCACACTGACAGCTGTTTCATCCTGACCACCAAGGCCTAAGTTCAGAGTGAAGAAGTTGTTGGCGATATCGACGTCCAGATGAGCGTCCATGGAACCAACGTCACCGAGTATGACAACTGTATTGTCGAAGGTGTCGGTGAAGACATTTCGATTCATGTAGATTTCGAACGGATTGTCAAACTGGTCAAATGTTGTGGTGTCCGGATCATTGGTGACTTCGTTGTACGTCAGCTGAATGGTATTGGGGCCAATCCCTGCGCCACCGTCGTCGGTGAGTGAATCATCCATGCGAAACGTGGTCAGGTTCTCTGAATCGATGACGCGGCCAGCTGTGTTCGTGAAGGCGGAAAACGCCACTTCCAGAAACTGATCGTCGTCGTCAGCCAGTCCACTGTTTCTCACGAAGATATCTGAGGCATTACCGTCGAACAGCATGCCGCGGAAGCGAACCTGACCTCCATTCTGCAGGAATGCTGCTGGCCCTGCTGATGCCTGAATTGTGCCGCCGTCGCCGGCCGCTGCCACCAGAAGCTCGTCGTTGACAGAGAAGGAGTTGAGGTTGCTGTTAACCGGCGGAGCGGTATTGATCAGCCGAATCCCGTTGTCGATCGATGCCAGACTGGTCACACTGTCCAGGTCGACGTTCCACGCGCCCTCCTGCAAATGGATAGCGGCAGCACCCTGAGTCGAGATTGTTCCGTCGAGAATTCGAATACTCGTGTTGTTGTCGGCAAAGAACCCAATCCCATTGACAGAATCAATGTCTACCTGGCTGTAGGTGTGCAGAGCGGTATTCGTTGCTCCGGCGAGGTTGCCAACGAGATGGACACCGGCACCACCGGGAAGGTTGCCCATTGCATTGTCGATCGTAAGTCCTGAGAACAGCACGCTGGATTCTGAGTTCTGAATATCCACGCCCGGCACCTGTGCATCCAGCTCATTAAGAATTCCGACAGGTCCTACGAAACCGATCCCCCCCGTTGAATTCTGAATCGAAATTCCTCGGTCGAGGCGATTTGAGATCGAGACAGGCCCGTTCAACACCACGGTACCTCCTTCAGCGTTCAGGAAGATTGCCTCCAGAGTTGTGAGCGTCAGTCCAATCCCGCCGTTCGTCGTAAAGCTGCTGCCGGCGAGATTGTTGGTCAGCTCAATCCCGCGACCGCCACTGCCGTCGATCGACAATGCTCCCGAAAACTGGACGGAAGAGCCCGCCTGAGAACTGTCGACGGACACCGCTGCATTCACTCCCCCCGCCGGAGTGCCCAGACTGACCGAGTCAATGAAGGTGACAGACCCGCTGTTGGAATTAATGTCGATTCCAGCATTGTTTCGGTTGTTGATCAGCAGCGTGGAAAACGTGGCCTGACCAGTTGCGCCCAGATTGTCGATTAACACTCCCTGAAGAGCAGCATTGTCGACGAAGGTCGAAGTTTGGAGTGAGTTGCGGAAGTTGTAGATTCCGCTGGAGTTGCTGATGCGGATTCCGGTCGCTGTGCTGTTGAGGATCTGGGCATTGTCGATCGTGGCGCTGCCTGCACTGTTCTGGATGACGATTCCTGTCCCACCGTCGTCGTTGATGGTGGCGCCGGTCAGGTTCACGATTCCTCCTGCCGTTGTGTTTTCAATCAGCACCGCCTCCTGCGACGAATTTTCGATATGTGAAAAGGCTGGAATCAACCCGCTGCTGTTGCTGATGATGCCAATCGAGCCGTTTCCACCGTTGACATGGAACGCCGCACCGGTCGCGCCGGTGATGACCGAGTCGATGATCGTTGTCGTGCCCATGGTGTTCGCCAGCAGAATTCCGTCACCAACGGAATTCTGAACCATGACGTCGCGGACGATCGTTCCACCAACATTGTTACTGGTAATGCCTGCCGCACCGGCACCGTCCACAACAAACCCACCGAAGCGGCTGTTTTCGCCCAGGGTGACTGAATCGCCGGCTGATCCCTGAAGCATCGGTCGCAGCAGCGTCATGTCAGCTGCGAACGTCGGAGAATCCGGCAGAATCAGTTCGTCCGTGATCCCCTGCAAGGGAATCGTGTTCACGACAAAGCGGTCCCCGTTCACCGATGGGATCAGGCCTTCCCCGTAAAGGTATTGATTCATTCCCAGTGTATTCATGTTGTCCGGGGCAGCGTCGTAGACCCCACCAGCGTGCGTAAACGCGATGTCTGTGCCAGCAAGGCCCAGTGCCGTCGAAATGGACTGAAGTGGGTCTTCAACCGTTCCAACGAACGGACCAACCGCGTCGTTCTCGTCCACATGCCTGACAATCCATGCCATGCCATCACTCGGGTTGATTGCGACCACGCCGGGAACGACGACGGTCGTGCGTAGAGACGGGACGGTGAGTGGGCGGCGAACCGGATCAGCCAGTCGATGAATCGCACTGCTTTTCGTGTAACCTTCGGCTTCGTAGCCACCAAACGTCACCGCTGCGGTGACCGCAACAGTGGTGTCGGTCAATGGATCCTGATTGAGACCGAGACCCAGTTCAAGACACTGACCGATTTCTGCCTGCAGCCGGGTTTTCCAGCCTGTCGCCTTTCGAACCGTCTGCCCGTTGATTGCATAGGCACCAACAAAGCCCCGCAGCTCCATGTGGTCAAGCGGTCCGGTCGGCAGTCGCACGCCGGCTTCCAGCTCCATCAGTTTCAGGGCTTCCGCCACCTGATCAAGCCGGTTGAAGACAATGTTATTGCCGGCGAACGCCGCACTGGTCTGGTCAATTGTCTGACTCACGAGTGACGAAGTCGTTCCATGCGGTTCCACATAGTTCGCTCGGATTTCCCATTCGTCTTTAAGTACTTCCGCTCCAATACCCCAGGATCGCAGCAGAGTTCCTGTGATGTTGTCGCTGGCGTGATAGAAATTACCACCGGCCACGACGTCCGCTGCATCGAAATACTTTCTGATTCCAGTTCCAAAGCTCCACGTCAAACCGCCCTTGTTGGCACGACCCAGTCGAACATCGACGAAGCCCAGTGAAGGCCCGATACTAAAGTACGGAGACAAACTGACGTGAGTCAAAGCGTCCTGCCGTCCAACCGTATCCCCCGCCGCGTGACCGCCACGAAATCGCATGCCGAACGACCGCCCGTTGACGTCGTTCATTTCAGTCGCACCGCCCGAAACCGGTGTCCGCGAATGGCTGAACGGCCCCTCCGCGTGGGCAGAGGTGACGATCGCACTCAAGGCGGCGCCCAGGCTAAGAGCCAGCACCACACAGGAATACGATTGTTGACGCATTGTCTGAACGTTCGTCATGACGTCCTCGAATCAATAAGTATGACAAGTCAGCACCACCGCTGACGTGCGGATCAATCACCGCTTCCTGCCGTGATGTCTCCGGTTTCCAGAAGGCCGAAACCTCATCTCCTGCACGACGTATCAACAGTCCTGTCTGGACTGCCGGACTGCACGCTATCTGAAGAGACTCTGCGCAATCGAAGAGCTTCTCCCTGAAAGAGACGCGGCGGTTGTAGCTCTGACGGAAAGGTGCAACAACACGGCTTTCCGCTACCACAGCAGCTTTTTCCCTCAGGATCACGATGGCAGATGACAGTCCAGCGGAAACGTCGTATTCGGTGTTTCCTCGCGGCAAAATCGGCCAGTTGCGAGCAGTTGCCCAACGGCGCAGATCGCTGAGTACTGTACGTAAGTATACTATACCTGGCGGGGTTGATCGGCCGCGGGGATTGGCCAGGCGTGACCACATCTCCCGGGATGGACTGGTTGCCGCGCGGAGAGCTATGACTTGCTGCGGACCGATTTATCGAGGTTCATTCCGCCGATCGGCTCTCTCATTCTGGCTCGGCGTTCGCGAATCTTTCTGCTGATCGTGCTCAGGACGCGATGCGCCCTCTGAGTGCCGTTTTGGTTCGCCGCCTGCAGCGTCGTCTGCATGGACTTCTGGAGATTCGCCATTTCTTTCCGGTACGTCTCGAATTCACGACGGATACCCATCAGGTCATGGCCGGGCGCCTGCGGCTCAATCACTTTCGCGTGCAACTGCTCAATCGCATTCCGTTTCCCTGCTGCGCTGGTCATCCCAATATCGAATGTCTTGACCTCTCGATGACACCTGGCGGAAAGATCCCTCATCCATCTGCGCGGTTCCTGCCATGCATCTCGATCCTCCCGGTCGGCCGCCAAACGCTCGTCGGGGTTGAGGTCACGATCAAATTTTCCGAGTGCCGCCATGACCGACGCGAGTTTCTGCCGCAGTCCGGTCATCTGGCGTTCCATCTGAATGCTGCTGCGCCATGAATTGTCGATGCGCTCATACATCATCCTGTTGGCGACAGGCTCTGCTGCGTCAGGAGCAACCTGCTGAATGAGCGGTGGATTTGGATACGTTCCGGCGGGCGCCATGGTGTGCGGGACCGGTATCGTTTCCGCAGGAACGACGTGTTGATGGACCTGAACTGCGATCTCTGGATTTGCGCCAGCGCCCGCAGGAGGCATTGTATGGTTCAGCCAGGGTCCGAAAACGGCGGCGGTCTGCCACTCAGTGCTATAAATCGCTGCAGAGTGAACCATCGACGGTTCGACACCTGCTGCCAGAAACAGGTCCAACAGAGTGAATGGAAACCCTGCCGGGAATGCCGCCTGAACGTCGGGCGGTATGCTCACGATCAGTCCCAGCGGAAGACGTTGTGGCCGATACCACGTCCACAACGTCAGGCCGGGGAACCGAACG
Source organism: Planctomycetaceae bacterium (assembly GCA_039831615.1). Taxonomy (GTDB): domain Bacteria; phylum Planctomycetota; class Planctomycetia; order Planctomycetales; family Planctomycetaceae; genus S139-18. The sequence continues at coordinate 9,931 of JBDOMX010000686.1, read as the reverse complement.
ATCGGCAGCGGTTCCCACTGCACCGATGGTGGCCGATGTGCGAATGGAATCTGCAAATCACCGCCTCAAATCTAATTCGGAGGGAGCGAAACCGCGACACTTCCACGAGCAATGTCAGTTTAACCCTGAGATGCGGATCCATGTTGGATTTGTTTGTTAAAAAACTGTGAATCCCGGCAGTCAGGTCAGTGAATTGTCGCGGTCCCAGGGCAATCGGCCGACAGCTCGGTTTTTCCACTTTTTTCAGCTGAGAATCGGGTACTCACCACGAAACAATCCTGCCAGGCTCCCTGCAGGCCTCGTTCATCTTCAGTGACTTGAAAACTTCCCTGAGACAAATCTCTATGGCATCCACGTCCAGCCTCACACTTCGACGGATTGTCGCTGTTTTGCTCTGCGTGAGCCTGACTTCGGCGTACGCTCCACGTACGTTCGGCCAGGATGCTGAGCAGGATTCTCAGTCTCTCATTCGCGTTCCAAAACTGGGGACGAATCCTCTTGCTGTGCTGACGTTGTCCAGCGTGGAGCGGGCGCGCGAGAAGTTTGAGATCCTGTGTGACATTGCCGGCTGTCCGGAGACCGCCGCCGACATCATCTCGCAAATTGCCGAAACCACCGACAGCCTGTCGGGCGTCAATCAGTCACTGCCGGGTGGTGTCGCCGTTTATCTCGATTCCATCTTTCCGCCAGCGTTTGAATTCGTGGTGTTCGTACCACTGACCGACACAGACGCATTCATGCGCACCCTGGAACTCGGGCCGGTGATCGCCAGTCCGGTGATCGCCGGCCCGGTGGCCGGGACTGATGGACGTTACGAACTTCTTGGTCCCAGCCAAACCACTCAGGTGAGAGTTCGGAATGGGTACGCCTTCATCCAATTGCCTCTCATGGATCCGGACGAAGAATTTGGACGTGCACTCTTTGATCCATTAACAACTGTTGCCGGACAAACTGACCAGTTCGACATCTCAGTGACCTTTGACGTGGACTCTGTTCCCAAAGCCACGCGCAATTTGATTCTCAGTTTTCTGACATCCACCATGTCCACACAAATGCAGCAGCGCGATGAAGAGGCCGATGGGCTCTATGAAATGCGACGCGCCTGGATGCAGGCCGACATTGATTCGTTCAAGCTGGTACTCGATGAATGCCGGCAGATGTCGATCGGCGTTTCTGTCGAGACTGCGAAACGCCTGATCAATGTTGATTTTCTGATCGATGTTCGAGAAGGCAGTGACCTGCTGAACGAGATCTTCGAATCTACGACGAAGCCGAGCTACTTTGCCCCTGTCCTCAACGATGCCGCTGCGGTTTCTGTTTCGATGTCACAGGTCATGCCGGATCGAGATCGGGAACGGTACATCGGAGTGATCGACGGGCTCAGGAAGGAATTGATCCGGCAGGTCAACCTGAAAGGCCTCGGAGCTGATCTTGATGACACCTCGCCCGTGCTCACTGCTCTGACAGCACTCCAGGAGACTGTTGATGAAGGCCACGTGGATGTCTTTGGACAATGTTATGCGGACTCGGAAGATCACCTGGTTGTGGTGGGAGCCCTCAGAGTGCTGGAAGGGGAAACCATTGCGGTGGGGATGAACGACATGCTCAATCGCCTGCAGGGACAGGATGGGCTCGAGAATCTGCAGATTGGCGTTGCCGAACATGCCGGGATTCAATTCCACCGGATTGGTTTTGGACACACGGATGTTCGGCTCAACGCGATTCTGGGCCCGGATCCTGGATTCGTATTTGGAAGTGGACCGCGTTCAATGTGGTTTGGATTGGGAGGGGACGAAACAATCGACACCCTCGGGAGTGTGATTGAACAACTGCAGGCGGCTTACGAACATCCGACTGAACTGGTCCGCAGTTCCAACATGCGGATTGTGGTCAATATCGATCAATTGCTTCAGCTGGGCAAACTCGCCGGCGATGCCGCGGAAAAACCATCACCCGAGACTGACGAGGGAACGTCGCCCTCCGCAGCCACAGAATCCAGCGCGTCCGCTGGACGATCCGGCGGGCGACGTACGCGGCGGCGGTTTCGAGAGACTCGAGAGGCTCGTCAAACGTCATGGAGGGAAGCCTTTGCTGAAGGAGGCGACCGGGTACGCATGGACTTCCAGCCGACAAAGACTGGAGCCCGCTGGCGTCTTGAATTCGGGGAAGCCTTTCTGAAGGGAATTGGACGGGCGATCACTGTGACCCGCCAATCACGCAACGAATGACGAACTTCAGTCGGCGATTCATTTCGACCCGCCGGCAGTTAATTTGATGTTGCCGTTCCGGTTGCCAGCATACGGCGCTCTCGCTGCAGGATTCTGATGGCTTCCGGCAGTGGAGAGGCCGTTGTGTTGTTACAGATCCGGGCTGCCCCGTCCCCCATTTTCGGTGGCATCCTGGTTGTTTCCGCTCGCAGCCGCTCGATATGGTGCGTATTCCCATTGAGCCCTGTTCCCGGACGACCTCATTCCAATTCGGCAATCCCCGTGAAAATTGAACGAAACCCAACCCGCTCTGTCACCATTGGTACTGTGCAGATCGGTGCCGGAGCGCCGATTGCGGTGCAAAGCATGACTGCCACCCGGACCCAGGACGTCACGGCGACCGTTGGGCAGATCCGCAGTCTGGTTGATGCCGGTGCTGACATCGTGCGAATCGCCATCGACAGTCAAAGTGATGCCGAATCGCTCATTGACGTTGCCAAAGAAGTGACCGGCAACCTGTCAGTCGACCTGCAGGAGAATTATCGACTGGCTGAAGTGATTGCGCCTCACGTGGCAAAGCTGCGCTACAATCCGGGCCACCTGTATCACCATGAACGTGAGAAGCCATGGCAGGACAAGGTTCGATACATTGCGGGCGTTGCAGCGGATAATGACTGTGCCATTCGTGTCGGCGTGAATTGTGGTTCCGTCGACCCGGACAAGAAGTCCGGACATGATCCTGAAGACAGCATTTCTCCGATGCTGGAGAGTGCATTGGAACACTGTCGACTGCTGGATGACATTGGTTTCACGCGCTACTGCGTGTCCCTGAAAGACTCAAATCCACAAAAGGTGATCGATGTCAATCGCCGCTTCGCAGAAGCACGGCCCGACGTCCCGTTACACCTTGGCGTGACCGAAGCCGGCATGCCGCCCGACGGCATCATCAAAACGCGTATCGCCTTCGAACAGCTGATCAGTCGCGGCATCGGAGACACCGTCCGAGTTTCACTGACCGTCCCCAACGACCGCAAGCCGGAAGAAATTGCCGCCGGTCGTCAGATTCTGGAAGATATCGCTGCCGGTCGAGTTCGGTCGGTTGTTGACTATGGACTCAAGACGCTGAACATCATCAGCTGTCCGAGTTGCTCGCGAGTGGAAAATGAAGCGTTCATCGAGCTGGCGGAGCAGGTTCGCGACATGACCGTGTACGCCGAAGACTATGACATTACGATCGCGGTGATGGGGTGCCGCGTCAACGGGCCTGGCGAAACCGATGACGCCGACCTCGGATTGTGGTGTGGCCCCAGTCATGTGAACCTCAAACGCGGCCCTGAATCCGTGGGCGCATTTGCGTATGACAGAATCCTTCCTCGCCTGCAGGAAGAACTGGACCGGCTGATTTCCAGCCGCCAGCCCGTGACACAGGTCTCCAGCGACGGGTGAACCGGACCAGGAATCGGCCATCTTTGCCGGTTGTCGATCTCCACGCTTGTGAAAACCGTACGGTCGTTGAAGTCTCGCACCTCCAGGGAGTGGTGACGTGGAATTCAACCTTGGGTCGAAGGCAATGGTCAACTACCTTTCCGCTGGATGCCAGGTGCCATGCGAACCAGTGAAGTGGACAGGAGGTCCGCCGTGTCAGAAGCTGAGATCATTGAAATCGTCAAAGCCAGTCTGAATGAATTGCTGCGCTGGGTTGGATTCGGCACCCTGACCGGTCTTGCCGCCAAGGGAATCATGCCGGGACGCGATCCCGGCGGTGCCGTCGCCACCATGTTAATGGGGATCGGCGGCAGTGTGATTGGGTGTGGCACGGTATTGTTCTTTTGGCGAGAAGCCGCCATTGACCCGATCAGCGGCAAGGGCTTCATCGCCGCGACGCTGGGCGCATTTACGTTGCTGTTCTTTTACCGCCTGCTTTCCGGGTCGTTTTTTAGCGAAGGCAGTGTTCATGAGGACAAGATGATGCATAAAGCTCGTCGGCGCAGTCGCCGCCGCCGAATGGTCGACGATGTTGTCCGTGACGCCGCTTAGTCAGGGTTCCAAAGGTCGTGGCGGGTTCCAGTTCGCACGTGCCGTGGATGATGGACACTGGCACGCGAGCCGCGGCCACGAATCAGCGTCATACGCTGTCGCTTCGTCGGAAGTCCTCCACCTGAACTCTGACGTTGGTGATTCAGTGATTCTGAATCAGGTTTGGTTCACGGATCGATCAGCATCCACCGGCAACCTGTCCAGGCAGCCGACATCCGTCGACCGGTTCCGCCCCTGCCCACCGCAAGTCACGGCGCCGCCTGGCACGAGGGTCGCAGACGTCGACGGGATTTTCCGCTGTGGGATCTCAGTGGACGCACGTCGGAAATGGCTGTTTGATGCCATTCACGAGTTTCCCCCGCCACCAACGTTTCGCTACACTCTGGGCGAAATTGCCGCGACCACTAAAAGCACGCAGATTCACACCCTGCAAAAAGATCGGCAGATCTTTCCACCATCCAACAAGGACGAACACAATGGCCAAAGCACGCGCCAAAAACACACCTGCAGCACCTGCGCCTGCGGGTGGCAACATGCTCGATAATGCGATGGGCCAGATCGAAAAAATGTTTGGCCAGGGCTCGATCATGCGGCTAAGCGAATCGGACATCGGAGCCGGCGCCATTCAGGGAATCTCGACCGGCGCACTTTCTCTGGATCTGGCTCTGGGCGGACGCGGATTTCCACGGGGTCGCATCATTGAACTGTATGGACCGGAATCCAGCGGGAAGACCACGTTGGCACTTCACACCATTGCCAATGCTCAAAAAGATGGCATTGCGGCGTTCATTGATGCTGAACATGCGTTGGATCCTTCCTGGGCCCGACGTCTTGGCGTGAACCTCGATGACTTACTTGTGAGTCAGCCGTCTTACGGTGAAGAAGGTTTGCAAATCGCAGAAATGCTCATCAAGTCCAACGCGGTTGATCTCATCGTGATCGATTCGGTCGCTGCCCTGGTCCCTAAAGCGGAGCTTGATGGCGAAATCGGCGACAGCCATGTGGGACTCCAGGCACGCATGATGAGTCAGGCGATGAGAAAACTCACAGGTGCCATCTCAAAGGCAAACACCACCGTGATCTTTATTAATCAAATTCGAGAGAAGATCGGTGTGATGTTCGGCAGCCCGGAAACCACGCCGGGGGGACGTGCACTGAAATTCTACAGTTCGGCACGAGTCGACGTGCGGCGTATCGCCTCACTCAAAGACGGTGATACCCAGATTGGGATTCGCATGCGAGCCAAGATCGTCAAAAACAAGGTCGCTCCGCCGTTTCGTATCGCTGAATTCGACATGTACAGCACGTGCGGAATCAGCATGGAAGCTGACCTTGTGGATCTGGCGGTCGACGAGAAAATCATCGCCCGCAGTGGAAGCTGGTTCAGCTATGGGAAAGTAAAACTGGGTCAGGGGCGAGATCGTGCGCGAGTATACCTGGAAGAGAACCCGGACGCCGTCGCGGAGATCCGCGACAAGGTGCTGATTGCCAAAGGGTTCCCGCCGACCGCGGAAAAAACGGTGGCCAGTTCAACCGAAAAGTCGTGAAGCGATGGTTCGACTGTGGTTATCGAGTCGGGCACGTCTCGGATGAACGACCCCAGTTTCGAATCCTCTGCTGAACGGTGAGTGACCGGGCCGTTCGGTGCACAACCCTGGTCGCCCGCGAAGCAACGGGGACAACTCGGGTTTTCGGTTCGACCAGCGATTTTGACGTACGGAATGGTTTTGAATGTCGCGAGGTCGATTCGACTGTCCTCGCGCGGCATCAATGATCTAACATTCTCAAATGTCCGCATCTGTTCAGGAAGACACCGACAGCTCTCGGTTGCAGGCCAGGCTGCATACCGGTTTCTTCTGGTGGATTCTCAAGATCATCCTCACACCGTTCTTTACACTGTGGGTGAGGACGCATGCGGTTGGCACTGAGAATCTTGACGACACCCGCGGAGGGTTGCTGCTGCTGAATCATCAGAGTTTTCTTGATCCGATGGTGGCCGGATTCCGGCTTAAACGGCCAATTTCCTATCTGGCCCGGGAAGAACTATTTCGTATTCCATTCGTCGGCTGGGTCCTGCGAAACACCTACGTTCAGTCGATCAGCCAGACCGCGTTTCGAGGCAGCAGTATTCGCTCGGCAGTGGATCGGATGCATCAGGGGTTTCTGGTTGGCATCTTCCCGGAAGGTGAGCGCTCCTGTGGCGAGGTCAAGAAGTTCAATCGGGGCTTTCTGGCACTGGTCAGGCGGGTTGATCTGCCGATTTATCCAGTGGGAATTGTCGGAGCCGATCGTCTGATGCCTCGAGGATCGGCCGTGATAAGACCTGGTCAGGTAACGGTCGTCTACGGCGTAGCGTTGACGGACGAAGAACGCGAACTGCTTCGCACCGGCGACAACAATGAAGAACTCACTGAAATGATGCGACATCGGGTAGCAGAATGCATGGTGCAGGCCGGATTCACGCCGAAATCCCCGTGAGCGACAGCATTGGCTGGCGGCATTCTCAGATGGCGCGTTGACCGATAGACTTCCGTCAGTCGATTTTCCGCATCTCCGGGGACTGTTTCGTGACAACACGCATTCTGAGCATTTCAGGGCTTCGCGGTATTATTGGTGATGGACTTGATCCGGTCTACGTGGCTGAGTTTGCGGGAGCTTTCGGCACAATGCTCAGCGGCGGCAAGGTTGTTGTCGCTCGTGACGGAAGGTCGACCGGACCGATCATGTATCACGCAGCCGTTTCCGGCCTGCTGGCCGCCGGCTGTGAAGTTCTGGATGCTGGCATCTGCACGACTCCGACCTGCGGAGTCCTTGTTCAGCATCTGGGAGCGGCAGGAGGACTGCAAATCACCGCCAGTCATAACCCCATTGAATGGAACGGACTCAAACCGTTCGGTCCCGACGGGTCTGTATTCAATCGAGATCTGGGGCAACAACTGATTCAAATTCTGGACGACGGCGAAATCCTGTGGAGAGACTGGTCAGACACGGGCAACGTCACATCAATCAGCGACCCCTCCGGTCCGCATATCGAACGCGTGCTGAAGCTGGTCGACGAAACGGCGATCCGTCAACGCAGGTTCAAGGTGGTCCTCGACTGCAACCACGGCAGCGGCGCGACATGTGGACCTCGTTTGCTGGAACAGCTCGGCTGCGAAGTCGTTGTTCTCGGCGGAAATCCTGATGGCCGTTTTGAACATATCCCGGAACCCATTGAACAAAACCTGAGTGACTTGTGTCAGGCTGTGGTCACTCACTCCGCCGACGCAGGGTTCGCGCAGGACCCGGACGCAGATCGTTTGGCGATTGTGGACAACACGGGCCGCTGCATTGGCGAGGAACTTACGCTTGCCCTGGCGGCCGATCACGTTTTAGCAACACGCAAAGGACCTTTTGTTGTGAACGGGTCCACCAGTCGGATCACGGCAGACATTGCAAAACAGCACGAATGTCAGTTCCATCGATCCTTTGTTGGTGAAGCAAACGTGTGCGCCAAAATGCGCGCTGTGGGAGCGGTTCTGGGTGGTGAAGGCAATGGGGGCGTCATTGAACCGCTGGTAGGCTACGTGCGCGACAGTCTGGTGAGCATGGCCTACGTGCTCGACGGGCTGACGGCAAGGAAGTGTGATTTGGAAACGTGGGCAGATGCCCTGCCGTTTTACACGATCGTTAAGGACAAGCTTGAGTGTCCAAACGACATTGTGCCGGACGCCTGCGCGGCGCTGCGGAAGACCTTCCCCGACGCCGATGCTCACGAGGGCGACGGGCTGCGTTTGGACTGGAGTGATCGATGGGTTCAGATCCGGGCCAGTAATACGGAACCGATCGTGCGAATCATCGCCGAAGCCCCGGAAACCGAGGACGCCAAAGCACTGTGTCGCCAGGCAATGGATGTTGTGAAGTCTGTGGTAAAGGCGTAGTGCATGAAAAACGCCGTTCGGCAGGAAATTTTTGCTTTGGCCCGTACGATTGTCGTCAAGATTGGGTCCAATGTCCTCGCGCGCGACGACGATCAACTGGACGAAGACTGTGTTCGTGAATTGAGCAAACAGATCGGTCGACTGCGAAAGACCGGCAGGAACGTGATCCTCGTTTCCAGTGGAGCGATCGCGGCCGGGATCGGCATCCTTGGATTGCCGGGTCGGCCGCAGTCGCTGTCGCAGCTTCAGGCCGCAGCGGCTGCCGGACAGCCCCGACTGATGACTGTTTGGGGAGAACGTCTGGCAGAAGCCGGACATCGTGTGGCACAGATTCTGCTTACTGTCAACGACTTTAGAAACCGCCAACGGTACCTCAACGTCCGCAACACAATTCGGACGCTGCTGGATCTTGGCGTGGTGCCGATCGTCAATGAAAATGACACGATCAGCGTTGAAGAGATCACGGTGGGCGATAATGACCAGCTGGCGGCCATGGTGGCGACCCTGGTCGCGGACCCGCTGCTCGTGATTCTGTCCAGTGTGGACGGACTGCTGGACGGACCTCCTGCTGAGGCAGGCAGTCAGTTGATCACGATTGTCGAGCGGCCTTCTGATGATCTGCAGTCGTTGGTTGCAGACGAAGTCAGCAGGCACGGGACTGGTGGCATGCAGGCAAAACTCCAGGCCATTGTTGCTGCCTCAGGTATGGGGGAAAGTGTCATTCTGGCAAATGGTCGGACACCGGGAGTTCTCGATCGCATCGCCGAGGGCGAATCTGAGGGAACGCTCTTCCTGGCCTCCGGCGGTTCCGTCCCGGCATGGAAGAAATGGATCGGCTACACGACCCGGCCGACAGGAAAACTGATTCTGGACGAAGGTGCCGGTCACGCGGTTCGCAACAACGGCCGTTCGCTGCTGGCGGTTGGAATTCGCCAAGTGGAAGGAGAATTCGGGCAGGGAGCTTCGGTTGCCCTGGCTGATGAGAACGGAGCCTGCTTTGGCCGCGGCCTTGCGAATTACTCCGCAGCCGACATTCGTATCATTGCCGGTGCTCGATCCGACCAGATCCCGAAACTCCTGGGACATGTTCCCTATGGCGAAGTGATCCACCGCGACAACCTCGTGTTGCTCGATGGCAAACCCTGACCCCGGCTGTCGTGATTCGTCAACGCAGTACTCCTGTCACAGACTGTACAAGCGTCACATGGGAATCGGTTCTGGGGGAAATTACCCCTGAAATGGTGATCGCCTGGGTCCCACGACCAAAAAACAACACAGTCTATAAACGGTTCTGCGGGCACTTCGTGACTCACGCCGGGTGAAGTCGCGGCGCAATTCTTTTTTTGGGGAGTTCAACCATGCTGCTAAGCATCGTATCGAGCATGTCTTCCTGGCTGTCGCAGATTCTCTCGATCGTCGGAAATCAAATGACCAACATGCAGCCTGAGCAATACATGATCGGACTGGCCATCTGCATCAGTCTGGGCTACGTGCTGCTGAGAGGTCGGAACTAGAGCAGTTCACGAAACACCGTCGCGAGTTTCGGCTCGCGGGGGCAACGGACGTTGGGCTCAGGCACACCCGCCGCGGGTAAGCGGGCAACAGGACGGTTGTTGACCGTGGGTTTAACCTGGAGGGAATTTCGTCTCAATTCTCCAGGAGATCCGAATGAAGTCGCGTGTTTCCGATCCGGTTAAGGTTCAGCAGTGGTCCGAGCGTCTGAGCCGTTTTGGTGACTCTGGCCAGACAGTGGCTGAGTTTTGTCGT